>JALRCC010000035.1 GCA_023257495.1 Rugosibacter sp.
AATCGGCGGGTAACGGGCAGCGCTATCAGCAACTAAAAATGACTAAAGCACAACGAGTAATACTATTATTTTCCTTCGTCGGTTTATTCCTGATAATAGGTCCCTATGCTTTTTATGCATGGTGGAAGCCAGTAGCACAAACGAATAAAGGTGAGTTGCTTGAAACACGCTCTGCTGGCCTGCAACTGTTAGCCCTTGAAGGCGTAGCTCCTGGCAAAATGTTGGCTGATAGTGTGAAAAAAAAATGGGTTTTTCTTACAGTGCAAACTGCCAACTGTGATGCTAGGTGCCAGAATAAGCTTTATTTAATGCGCCAAATTCGTACCGCCCAAGGTGAAAATATGGACCGCATTGAGCGTGCATGGGTGATTTTGGGCGAAGGTCAGCCTGACCCACAATTGTTAAAAGCGCACCCCGGTCTTCATTTGACAAGAGTCTCCAACCTGGCCAGTCTTGGGCAGTTGCCGTTGGGCAGTGATCCAGGGGCATGCATTTTTGTAATTGATCCGCTGGGTAATCTCGTCATGCGGTACGATGACCGGTCCAAACCAAAAGACATCCTCAAGGATGTGGGACGGTTACTGCGGTTTTCTGGAATAGGCTAGATTTTAAAAAATACGAATCATGACCACAACTACCCCACTTTCTGCTGCACCAGCTGACACCAGTTTTCGGTCGATGGTTGGTGACTATCTCACGCTGACCAAACCGCGCGTGATTTCGCTCATTGTTTTCTGTGCTTTGATCGGAATGTTGTTGGCACCAAGAGAGAACCTGACTTTTTGGCGAGTTTTTGCGGCAACTATTGGAATAGGCCTTGTTTCTGCTGCCGCTGCCGCTTTTAACTGTTTGGTCGAGCTAAAAATTGATCAGCGTATGGCGCGCACACGAAGTCGCCCAACTGCGCGAGGTGCTATCAGTATCAGCGCCGCGCTGGGTTGGTCTTCCATTTTGGGCGCGCTGGGAATGGCTATTTTACTGGTATGGGTGAATACGCTGACGGCGATATTAACCCTTGCCACATTTGTTGGCTATGCCGTTGTTTATACGCTGTTTTTAAAACCTAGGACACCCCAGAACATCGTGATTGGCGGTTTGTCCGGTGCCATGCCGCCGGCTTTGGGCTGGGCAGCCATCACTAACTCTGTGCCAGCAGAGGCGTGGATTTTAGTACTGATTATTTTCATTTGGACGCCCCCCCACTTTTGGGCGCTGGCGCTTTATCGCACTGAAGAATATGCCGTAGCGGGTGTGCCCATGCTGCCAGTGACGCATGGTCCTGAATTCACTCGACTGCATGTTTTCCTTTACACCATCTTGCTGACAGCGGTGACGCTTATGCCTTTCATCATCGGCATGAGCGGAATGTTTTACCTGGGGAGCGCGCTTCTGTTGGACGGTATATTTCTGGTTTACTCTTGGAACATCTGGCGTAATTACAGCGATCTTTTAGCCAAAAAAACGTTTCGTTTTTCTATCATTTATTTATCAGCACTATTTGCTGCTCTCCTCGTGGATCATTACATTCGGTAGTGCGATACTTTTACTTTCTGCTGGCTACTTTTTTCATCGCAGGATGTGGTGCTCCAGCCCACTTTCATGCAACAGATTTGACTGGCAGCTCAATCGGAGTAGATTTTGCGTTAGAAGATCAAAATGGTAAACAACGCCGACTGTCGGATTTTAAAGGTAAGGTTGCCATCGTTTTTTTTGGGTATACCCAATGCCCTGATGTTTGTCCGACGACACTCAGCGCGTTGCAAGAAACCCAGAAACTGTTGGGCAAGAAGGCAGATCAGGTACAGGTACTTTTCATAACACTTGATCCAGAGCGCGATACGGTAGCACTTCTGGCCCAATATGTCCCCTCTTTTAATCCCTCTTTTCTGGGTTTGAGGGGTAGCACTGCTGAAACTGAAGCAGTTGCAAAGGCTTTTAAAGTGTTCTACAAAAAACAGGAGGGATCGATACCTGAAAGCTACTCTATCGATCATTCGACGGGTAGTTATGTCTATGATCCGGCTGGTCGACTGCGGTTGTATTTAAAATACGGAGAATCACCACAGCACATTGCTGAAGATATCAGTCAACTGATTGCGGGGAAATAAAAAAGGCAGCGTAGCTGCCTTTTTTATCAACATACTGATGTATCCTATCCACATCAATCTACGGCAAGCAATGCGCCTTTCATTTTTTGAAGAGCCTTAGCCTCAATCTGGCGGATACGCTCGGCCGAAACACCATACTCCGCAGCAAGTTCATGCAGCGTTGCCGCAGAATCTCCCTCACGCACTAGCCAGCGGCGCTGAATAATTTTGCGGCTCCGCTCATCAAGACTAGCTAAAGCCTCTTGTAGCCCTTTCTCTTGTAAGTGATCAAATTCTTTTCGCTCAAGAATAGCGATGGGCTCATTGCAACTGTCAGCGGCTAGATAGGCAATTGGAGAGAAATGATCTTCATTATCCTCAGAGGTCGGCTCTAGTGATACGTCAGCGCCCGTGAAGCGCGTCTCCATTTCGATAACTTCTTCTGGCTTTACACCTAGTCGTTGCGCGATCACCTTCACACCATTGACATCAAGCGCACTAAAGTTCCTCTGCGCGCCAAGCGACGATTCATCTTGCTGTGCTAATGATGCCTTGATACTGCGCAAGTTAAAAAACAGTTTGCGCTGCGCCTTGGTCGTGGCAATTTTAACGAGTCGCCAGTTTTTGATAATGTATTCATGAATCTCGGCTTTGATCCAATGCACAGCAAAAGAAACCAGTCGCACCCCGCGGTCAGGATCGAAACGTTTCACTGCTTTCATCAAGCCGACATTGCCCTCTTGAATCAAATCTGCGTGAGGTAAGCCATAACCAAGATAACCACGAGCAATTGCAATGACTAGCCGCAAATGGGATGTCACCAAAACACGCGCCGCCTCAATATCCCCTTCGTCAACCAAACGGCGCGCCAAGGCAAACTCTTCACCCTCGCTGAGCATAGGCGCACGATTCGCAGCCGCAATGTAAGCCTCAATACTCCCACTGCCGGAAATAATCGGAAACTGCTGATGAGATAATGCGTAAGCCATAATCTTTTGCCTCCTGATAGGATATATTAGCACTCTATGGCTGAGAGTGCTAATGTCCGGGTAAGTTCCTTTTACACTACTTCTGGTAGCTGGAAAACTTTTTAGGGATGGTGCAAATATTGACTAAGGGATAGCACCGCGCCTAACCAGCCAAGTCCGGTTGCTATGCCTAGCAACATCGCAGAGTCTGCCAGGCCCAAAGACTGTAGGGGGAAAGTTAATTCGTACAGCTGCAACAGGTCATTCAGCGGAGCGCTCAGCCACCATACGGCAGCAGTCATCAGTAGCCATGCCGTAGCGCCACTTGCAAAACCTAGCAAAGCGCCAAGGTATAGGAAAGGCCGACGAATAAATCCATTGGTTGCGCCAAGCAACTGGGAAATCTCAATTTCAGCGCGATGAGTTAAAACTTGCATGCGAATACTGTTGAAGGTGATGGCGATCAATCCAGTCGCCAATAATCCACCTAGCAGAATAACCGCATTGCGGCCCAGGCGAAGCAACGCTTCCAGTCTCCTAGCCCATGCCGCATCGAGCTGGACATGTGCGACTTTGGGCCATTGACGAAATTCTTCGACGAGTAAATCAAGGGTTGCCGGTTGGTCATTCGTGGTAGTGACAATAAATGCATCAGGAAATGGATTGTCTGGCAAGACATCAATGACTTCGCGCAAGTCTGCACGGGCTCTCATGCGCTGCAAGGTGTCTTCACGTGGGAGAAAACGTTGTTTTTTTACGGCTGGATGTTTTTTTAAGTGAGCGCCTAATTCGTTCGCGGCAACGCGCCCTGCATCTGTGGCCATGAATATGGAAATTTGCGGTGTAGCAGATGTATTGCCCACAAGTTGCTGAACATTGTTTAACAGCATCTGGCCGCCAGCGGGAAGTGCTAGCGCAACGCCGATGGCTAGTAGAGACAGTAGCGTCGTGAGGGGTGTTGCGCTGAGGCGATGTAACGCCATGCGCAAGGCACGGCCATGATGAATGAGCCAGCTGTTCATTGGAGAGTCACTGGGGTCATCATGTGACGGAGCGTCCGTGATCTAGGTGGATTGTTCGCGAATGGGGAAATAAGTGGCTGTCATGGGTTGCAATCAACACGGTGACGCCAGCGCGATGAAATTCGTGAAAAATGCGTGCAACATCAGCGGCTGCTTCAGCGGCCAGGTGAGCGGTAGGTTCATCGGCCAGAAGCAGCGCAGGCCGACTGACGACGGCGCGAGCAATGGCAAGACGTTGTTGTTCACCGCCAGACAGTGCGGTCGGCAGCGCTTTTTCGCGCGTCGCTAAACCCACTTTATCCAACGCTGCCCTGACACGCTGGGTGGCCTCTTTAGGCGAAAAACCAGCAATGGACAGTGGTAGCATGACATTCTCAAAAACCGAGCGGTCGAAAAGTAGCTTTTGGTCTTGCAACACGAGTCCTAGGCGTCGGCGAAAAAAAGGTAGAGCCGAGCGCGAAAGTGTGCCGACATTTTGCTCCCCAACCATTACCACGCCGGATGTTGGTTTTTCGATCGCGGCAACAAGCTTGATCAACGTTGATTTTCCGGCACCCGAGTGGCCGCTAACAATCAACATGTCGCCTGCTGGCACTTCAAAGCTGAGCGCAGATAGCGCATCAATGCCCGAGGTGTCGCGCGGGGTATAGCGTTTAGCAACGCAGTCAAAACGAATCATGGATCGGAACGATTTGTAGGGATTGTTGCAGACGGTCAACCTTGATCATCAAGTTCAGGGCAGAGTTTACCGTCCACTGCACACCTTTCGCGCCGCCTCACCAGCGCCGACTTTTACGTTATGTATTCGATAATTCGCTATTCATTAAAATCATGAATAAAAGCGCGTACGCGTGGGTAGATCTGTCTATCCCATCGTTTGCCATTGAATACACCATAATGGCCAGCACCCGGTTGAAGATGGTGTTGCTTGCGATAAGGCGCGAGTTTGCTACACAGATCGTGCGCAGACAGTGTCTGACCGATGGAGCAAATATCATCCTTCTCGCCTTCTATCGTAAACAACGCTGTGCGACGAATTGCCGAAGGATCTACCCGCTTGCCACGATATTCAAGATTTCCCAAGGGTAAGGCATGCTCCTGAAAAACGAGGCGGACGGTTTCAAGATAAAACTCGGCTGGCATATCCATCATGGCCAGGTATTCCGAGTAAAAATTCTTGATGTTTTCGGCTTTGGCATGGTCACCACTCACCCGGCTGGCGTACATATTGTGAAATGAGTCTATGTGCCGTTCAGCATTCATGCTCAAAAAAGCCGAGATCTGCATATAGCCTGGGTATACGCGGCGTAAAGCCCCTTTGTAGCGCAAGGGCACCAAGCCAATCAGGTTTTCTTCGAACCATTCAATGGGTTTATCGGTTGCCAGCTTGTTAACGACGCTGGGGTTTATACGACAATCAATCGGACCCGCCATTAAGGTCATGCTGCGTGGCTGATTAGGGCTTTGCTCTGCCGCCATGACAGCAACTGCTGCGAGCGTGCCAACCGTTGGCTGGCAAATGGAAACCAGGTGAGTTTCAGGTCCTAGCCAGTCAATAAATTCGATCAGATGACCAATAAAGGCATTCATGTCGAAAATGCCGGCGCTCAAAGGGACATCACGAATGTTATGCCAGTCGGTAATGTACACATCGTGATGCTGGAGCAGTGTGCGTGCGGTGCTGGCAAGCAGCGTGGCAAAGTGCCCCGAGATAGGGGCGATCAGCAACACCTTGGGGCCAGGGCTGGGGGTGTCTTTGCGAAAATGCAGCAGGGTAGCGAAGGGTGTGGCATGGGCTGCTTCTTCATGCACCGCGATTCTTCGCCCATCGATTTCAATGGAGTCAATCCCGAAACTTGGCCGCTCATGTGTCAAACCCGCTAAAGAAACCGCTTCGCAAAAGGCGGTTAGTTTGCGCACAGTGGCGCTCTCTGGTAGCCAGAACATGGTTTGGCGCAACCAGGGGGCGAGCATGCGCGCCGCGTTGCGTGCCGGATAGCTCACATCAAAAAGCGCTTGATACATCTGGTAGTGGGGTGCAGTTGCAGCAATCATCGTGAATCCTTTTCACATTAGGGGCGCTACTACCTCAATACTAAGAGTAAGGCAAGCAAGATACGTGCATGTGCCCGATTTTTTGGAAAACCAGATTGCAAACCGGAATAAAACTTTATCGCACATATTTTGCTTTGCTATAGTTCGTAACAATACCACGGTAAAAGGCTAAGATGTCTTTAACAAGACGCAGCTTGGCTGACGCCTCATTCATTCTTCGCCAATACGAATATTACGGATACTGGAGTTTCCCATGACCAAGACAAAAGCAAGCCTCACCTTGAGCAGCAAAAATTACTCTTCCTGGTCTTTGCGTGGCTGGTTGTTAGTGCGTTTTGCCGGGCTGCCATTTACCGAGAGGCTGGTTGCCACCGATGATGTATCGGCCAGGGCTGAGTTATTGCTGCTTTCGCCTTCCGTGCTTGTACCCCGGTTGGAGCACAATGGCATCTCTGTATGGGATACCTTGGCTATCGCTGAATATCTGAACGAGATTAAGCCGGAAGCTGGCTTATTACCTGTTGATCCGGTTGCGCGTGCGCACTGCCGTTCTATCTGCGGTGAGATGCACTCTGGATTTTCTGCCCTGCGCTCGGCACTGCCGATGAATCTTAGTACGACAGTAAAAAACTTCGCCATTTGGTCACGTGCCAAAGGTGATATCGAGCGCATTACTGAAATCTGGCGCGATTGTCTTGCCCGCTATGGTGGTCCTTGGCTGTTTGGCAAACAGCGTAGTATGGCCGATGCTATGTATGCGCCCGTGGTCACGCGGTTTCTGACCTACAGCGTTGAACTTGATCCGGTTTGCGCCACTTATTGTCAAACAGTGATGGCGATGCCTGAAATGCACGAGTGGGTTGCTGCGGCCAAACTGGAGCCGACCGATATTGAAGAGCTTCAAGTCGAGTTTTGATCGCATCATAATGGCACACTATCTTGGTGCGCCAATGTCGTTTCTGCCCCAAAGTGGGGGAGGTGGAGCCCGAGGGGACCCATGTTTGTAGTCAGAAAATTGCAGATTGCGCTGCTTGCTAGCGACGGGGCGGAGAAGGCAGACAGGTTGCTGGTAGTGAGTTGTGTCTATAAACTGGAAAAAGTGGCCGCTTTTGCTGTCGATCAGCGGGGTCTGGGATGCCGAGCCCGCTCATAGCGGAAGGCACAAGGAAAGGTATCGTCTTATGTCCGCACATGCTTGGCAAGTGTTTGATCTCGCTGATCTGAAAAAACAAGTTGAGGGTACAGAACCTCAGTTCATGGAGTTTTTGCGGTCCGCGCAGATGTCCTGCGCCATGTATCGACTACCTGCTGGCGCACGAGATATGCAGGCACCGCATCTGGAAGATGAAATCTACATCGTTCTTGATGGGTTTGCCCGGTTGCGCATGGGCAATGATGAACGTGAAGTTCGTTCTGGCATGGTGCTTTTTGTTAGTGCAACAACCGACCATTCCTTCTTCAATATTGAGGAGGATCTGACCCTGCTTGCCGTGTTTGGTCCTGCACCTTTTCTGGAAGGTTTGCGCTGACTTGCTGCGCCGGTTTTTTCTTAACCGGTGGTATTTTCGGGTTCTGCCAGTAATGCCTCGACAAATTCGTTGACGCTGAACGGTTGCAAGTCATCAATGCCTTCACCGACGCCAATGAAACGTACCGGCTTGGGGCATTGCCGGGCGATGGCGGCTAGCACCCCCCCTTTGGCAGTACCATCCAGTTTGGTCAGGACCAAGCCTGTCACCTGAATGGATTGATC
>JALRCC010000216.1 GCA_023257495.1 Rugosibacter sp.
ATCGATGTTGTGGCCGATGGCGCACAAGGCGGGCTTGAAGTGGTCGGCGCCCCCTATAAGACAGAGATCCCCGGTAACTGGAAGCTGCCTGTTGAAAATGCCATTGGCGACGGCTACCACGTTGCATGGGCTCATGCTGGCGCGATGAGCGTCGTTGGCGCGCTGGGCAATAGTCGCTCGGATAACGTCCTGGGCATCAGTGCGAACAATACGGGGGTGGACCAAAGTGCTGCAGTAGAAATTGTCATGAACACCCATACGGTGCTGACAACACTGGATGGTCAATCGGGCTATGCGCTTTACGATCACCCTGAACCCGTACTCGCACATCTTGAAAAAAACCGCGCCAATGTTATTGAAAAACTGGGCGAGCTGCGTGGCCGCAAGATTTACGGGTCAGAGACGCATATTGGGGTATTTCCTAACGTGCAGATCATTCAAGGGCTCAACTTTATCCGCATCATTCACCCCAAAGGTCCCGGCAAGTTTGAAGTGTGGACCTACGCCATGTGCGAGCGCGACATGCCTGAGGCGACCAAGGAGGTAATACACGGCCATGTGCGACAAACCTTCGGCCCCGCAGGGCTGCTCGAAGGTGACGATGGTGATTTCGTCGAAGCCATTACGCATTCTGCTGCGGGCTATGCCACGCGCCAATTGAAAGGCTTTCTGGGCATGGGTATGGGGCGTAAAGTGCCTTGGGATGGCCCCGGTGAAGCATCGCCTGGATTAGTCAATGAAGCCTGTCAACGTGGTTTCTACGATCAATGGCGGCGCACGATGGAAGCCGATAATGCCTATGAAATCATCGGACAAATAGCGCCTGCGACTCCTGTTGCCCCTGTTGCTCCCGTGCTGCGCGAGGTTCGTCATGGCTAATGCAGAACTCAAACTTGCGCCAGTAGCCCCCGTCAGTTTTGATCAGGAATATGCCATCGGCAAGTTTCTATCCATGGAAGCACGGGTGCTGGACGAAGAGCGTTACCCAGAATGGCTAGAGCTTTTGACAGAGGATATTCGTTATCAAATACCGGTAGCGATCAACACCTATCGTCGCACGCGTCCAGGGGCAACCACGCTCAAACCGATTTTCATTATTGATGATGGTTTCCCCGGCTTGAAACAGCGGGCGGCTCGTGAAGCCACGGGGCTGGTCTGGCTTAACGATCCGGCAACGCAACACTTGCGCATCATCACCAATGTCGAAGTGGAAGCCACCGATACGCCGGATGAGTTTTTGGTGCGTAGCAAATTCATGATTTTTCGTGGCCGCCGCGATAAGGATATTGCCAGTCATGCGGGCTGGCGTGAAGATATTCTGCGGCAGACGCCACAGGGTTTTCGTATTGCACGCCGCACCGTCCATTTGATTGAGCGTGTGGTGATGGACAAAAATCTGAATATGTTTTTCTAACATCTCGTTGTATTCGGAAGCCGGATTCACCATACAATGAATCGGGCGCTTTCGAACGCCATTTAATAAATAATACTAAAGAGGATATAAAGAATGACCCATCGATTTACAGGACGCTGCGCGGTTGTTACCGGTGCAGCCGCAGGCATAGGGCGAGCAGCCTCGGTACGTTTCGCATCAGAAGGTGCACGTGTGTGCCTCATCGACGTAGACCGCGCAGGCCTTGAAGAAACGCTAAACCAGATCAAAAAAGCCGGCGGAGATGCCTTTACCGCCCCGTGCGACACCTCAGATGAAGCCAGTGTGCGCGATGCGGTTAAACGTGCCGAAGAAGCGTATGGTGCCGTGCGTTTGTTATTCAACAATGCGGGGACTGAATCTGGTGACGGCCTGACGGAGTCGCTCGATCTTGCCAACTGGGAGCGCATCCACGCGGTGAATACGCGCGGCCCGTTTCTGGTGGCCAAATACGCACTGCAAAGCATGTTGCGCGGCGGGCAGAGTGGTGCCATTACCACCACGTCATCCATCGGCGGGTTGATTGGCACGCCGGGGCTGCACGCCTACAGCGCGTCCAAAGGCGCGGTAATCGCGCTGACGCGATCCTGGGCTGTGACCTACGCCAAGCAAGGCATCCGCGCCAACGCCATTTGTCCGGGCCTGGTCATGACTCCCATGGTGCAGCGCATCGGCAAAGGATTCATTGATGGAGCCACCGCCATGACCCCACTGGGCCGTGGCGCAGACCCCGCTGAAATCGCCAATCTGGTTGCG
>JALRCC010000228.1 GCA_023257495.1 Rugosibacter sp.
CCCCGCGACGATTCACTTGGCACAACCCATCTGCCTGCGCGGTGATGTTTCCTCACAGTTTCTGACGGCTTTATTGATGGCTTTGCCACTCAGCGGTCAGGCGGCGGTGATCGAGATAACGACGGAGTTGATTTCTCAACCTTATGTCGAGATCACGCTGAACTTGATGGCGCTCTTTGGCGTCAAGGTCCAGCGCGAAGGCTGGCAGCGCTTTACCATCCCGGCTGGGCAGCGTTATCGTAGCCCGGGCGTGCTGCATGTTGAGGGTGATGCTTCTTCCGCATCCTATTTTCTTGCGGCCGGTTTGCTTGGCGGTGGTCCGGTGCGTGTGGAGGGCGTAGGTAAAAAAAGCATTCAAGGCGATGTGCGTTTTGCCGATGCGCTGGAGTCGCTCGGTGCGCACACCGTATGGGGAGATCATTTTATCGAGGCCAGGGCCGCTTCAAGTGCGGCAAAAAAAATCAAGGCATTTGACCTCGATCTCAATCATATTCCCGATGCCGCCATGACGCTGGCCGTGTGTGCGTTATTTGCCGATGGCCGCTGTGTGCTGCGCAACATTGGTTCCTGGCGAGTCAAGGAAACCGACCGTATCGCTGCTATGGCGACTGAATTACGCAAGTTTGGTGCGGTGGTCGAAGAGGGCAGTGACTGGCTCGCCGTCTCGCCACCGCCGAGTTTTCGTCGTGACGTGGTGGTGGATACGTATGATGACCATCGCATGGCAATGTGTTTTTCGCTGGCTGCATTTGCCGGTGTGTCCGTGGTTATTAACGATCCGGATTGCGTGCGTAAAACATTTCCGGATTATTTTTCTGCACTGGCCGACATTTCGGCACCAGTCATCGCGATTGATGGCCCCTCGGCTTCTGGTAAAGGGACTGTCGCATCATTAGTTGCGGCAAAGCTGGGTTATCACTACCTGGATAGTGGCGCACTGTATCGGCTGACTGCGCTAGCTGCGCTGCGTGCCGGAGTTGCGCTGGATGATGCGCCACGGGTAGCGGCGTTGGCTACGGCCTTGCCCGCGCGGTTTGAAAATGAGCGTGTATTCCTGAATCAGGTCGATGTGACTGAGGCGATTCGCACCGAAGAAGTCTCTGCCGGTGCCTCGTGCGTGGCGGTAATTGCCGAGGTGCGCGCGGCTTTGCTGGCTCGTCAGCGGGCATGGCGACGCTTTCCGGGGTTGGTGGCGGATGGGCGAGATATGGGCTCTGTGGTCTTCCCGTCAGCCACTGTCAAGGTGTTTTTGACAGCGTCAGCTGAGGCGCGCGCAGAAAGACGTTATAAACAGTTGATCGCAAAGGGCTTAGCTGCTAATATGTCCGCCCTTTTGCAGGATTTACAAACGCGGGATGAACGTGACACTCAACGGAGTGAAGCGCCTCTTCAGCAATGTGAAAATTCTTATCTGGTTGATACTACCCGGATGGGGATTGCAGAAGCGGTCGATGCAGTGATGGCAGTGGTTACAGAGCGCTTGTAAAAGACTCGTAGCTAATTTTGATCAAGTTGCCAGCTGCTGTGCAGGCCTTGTTTTTAGAGTATTGAGTTATCCCCGTGTTGGCAGAACCCACCGTTTTGCCAGCGAATAAAAACCAACCTGTCACGTGAGTGACAAAACCTGTAAGGTACCAAACCCAATGTCAACTACTGCTATTGCTGAAAATTCATCCATGGAAAGCTTTGCCGCGTTATTTGAGGAAAGCATCCAGCGCCAGGAAATGCGTGCCGGTGAAGTGATTACGGCCGAAGTGATTCGCCTCGATCAAAATTTTGCCATCGTTAACGCCGGTCTCAAGTCGGAAAGCGCGATTGCTATTGAAGAGTTTCAAAATGAACGTGGCGAGCTTGAGGTCGCTCCGGGCGATTTTGTTCAAGTGGCTATTGAGATGCTTGAAGACGGCTACGGCGCGACACGTTTGTCGCGTGAAAAAGCCAAGCGTATTTCTGCCTGGAATGATCTTGACAAGGCAATGGTCGACGGTACGCTGGTCAAGGGCTTTGTGAGCGGTAAAGTCAAAGGTGGCCTCACGGTCATGGTGAATGGCATTCGTGCTTTTTTGCCGGGTTCGCTGGTAGATACGCGCCCTGTTAAAGACACCACACCTTTTGAAAACAAGGAATTCGAATTCAAGGTCATCAAGCTCGATCGCAAACGGAATAACGTTGTGGTTTCCCGCCGCGCAGTGATGGAAGCGACCATGGGCGAAGATCGTCAGCAATTGCTGGAAGCGCTCAAAGAAGGCACGATCATCAAGGGTATCGTCAAGAACATTACAGATTACGGTGCGTTTGTTGACCTCGGCGGGATTGATGGTCTGCTACACATCACCGATCTGGCCTGGCGTCGCGTGCGCCACCCCAGCGAAGTCATCAGTGTTGGCGATGAAGTGACCGCCAAAGTGCTGAAGTTTGATCAAGAGAAAAATCGTGTGAGCCTGGGCATGAAGCAGCTGGGTGAAGATCCCTGGGTGGGTATTGCTCGACGTTATCCTGCTGGAACGCGTCTGTTTGGCCATGTTACCAACCTCACTGACTACGGCGCGTTTGTTGAAATCGAGCAGGGCATTGAAGGCCTGGTGCACGTGTCAGAAATGGATTGGACCAACAAGAATATTCATCCGACCAAGGTTGTGCAATTAGGTGATGAAGTTGAAGTCATGATCCTTGAAATTGATGAAGAACGTCGCCGCATCTCGTTGGGTATGAAACAGTGCATCCCCAATCCATGGGAAGACTTCGAGATGAATCACAAGAAGGGCGATAAAGTCAAAGGTCTGATCAAGTCGATCACTGATTTTGGCGTGTTTATCGGTCTGCCGGGTGGCATTGATGGCCTGATTCATCTCTCTGACTTATCCTGGTCGATTCCTGGTGAAGAAGCCAAGCAAAACTTCAAGAAGGGTGATGAGCTCGAGGCGCTGGTGCTGGCTATCGATGTCGAAAAAGAGCGAATTTCTCTGGGCGTGAAACAGCTCGATGGTGATCCATTCACCGGCTTTGTGGCGACGCACGATAAGAGCAGCATGGTGACGGGCCCAGTGAAGAGCGTTGATGCGCGCGGTGCAGTGATTGATCTGGGTAATGATGTGGAAGGCTATCTGCGCGTCTCCGAGTTTTCGCAGGATCGCATCGAGGATCTGACACAGCACTTGAAAGTAGGCGATGTGGTAGAAGCGATGATCATCAACGTGGATCGCAAAGCACGTTCTATCAATCTGTCCATCAAGGCCAAGGATCAGGCTGAACAGTCTTCTGCCATTCAGAAGCTGGCTTCAGTGAGTGCAGGTAATGCTGGCACGACGAGTTTGGGTGCTTTGCTTAAAGCTAAGCTCAAGCAGCAATAACTCGTTGCCATCATGACTAAATCGGAACTCATCAACCGGTTGGCAGAGCGTTTTCCGCAGTTAGGTGCCAAAGACGCCGACTTTGCAGTCAAGGTTCTGCTCGATGCGCTCTCCGCTGCTTTAGTGAGCGGAGATCGCATTGAAGTCCGTGGGTTTGGTAGCTTTTCATTGAACTATCGACCGCCACGGGTTGGCCGTAACCCTAAATCGGGTGAGAGGGTTAACGTGCCCGAAAAGTACGTACCCCACTTCAAAGCCGGTAAAGAGTTGCGGGAGCGGGTTGATCTTGGGCTCACAAAGCCGTGAATGTCATAGTGACGTTGTATAAAAGCGGCATCTGTTACTAGGTGCCGCTTTTTTCATTCTGCTGCTTACCGACTGTCTGACTGCTTATGATGCCGACTTTATTTCGATTCTTTCTGTGGGGGATTCGTCTCCTTCTTTTTTTTATCCTACTGGGTTTGGCGATCAAAAACAGTGGCACGGTGTTGCTGCGGTTTTTTTTTGGTCAAGAATGGACAATGCCCGTTTCACTCGTCATTCTGGCCGTTTTTGCGCTAGGTGTCGCTGTCGGACTAACTGCAGCCATCCGCTTCTCGCGTCGCCGCAAAGCGGAAGACAATGTGTGAATGCTTGCGGCGCGTAAGCGCCAGATAGAACAATGGAAATCGAGCTTTGGTGGTTACTGGCAATCCCCGGATTTTTTGTGCTTGGCTGGATTGCTGCGCGTATTGATATCAAGCAGCTGGTTAACGAGTCACGCGCTTTGCCGCACTCTTACTTCAAGGGATTGAATTTTCTTTTGAATGAACAACCCGATCAGGCGATTGAAGCTTTTATCGAAGCAGCACGCGCTGATCCGGAAACGGTTGAACTGCACTTTACGTTAGGCAGCCTGTTCCGCCGTCGTGGCGAGACGGATCGTGCTATTCGCATGCACCAGCATCTGATTGATAGAGATGCACTGGATGCAAGCCAGCGTTTACATGCGCTCTCCGAACTGGGGCAGGATTATCTCAAAGCTGGTTTGCTGGATCGAGCCGAAGAAATTTTTCTCAAGTTGCGCGGTACAGAGCGCGACGAAGATGCGCTTAAAAACTTGCTGGAAATTTATCAGCAAGAAAAAGAATGGAAAAAAGCCATTGAAATCGCCGAAGCTCTGCCTAACCATGCAGATCATTTGTGGCAAAAAGCGGTGGCAGAGTTTCACTGTGAAATGGCCGCCAATGCGTTGTTGAACGGACAGGTGGAGGAAGCCCGGAGGCTTTTGCAGACGGCGCTGACACGTAACCGAAAATGTGTACGAGCACTTTTGTTGTTAGGTGATTGCGAGGTAAAAGTTGGCGCTGCTGAGTCGGCGCTTGATTACTGGAAGCGGATTGAGCAATACAATCCGATCTACGTCGGGCTGGCAGCTGACCGATTGATGGCAGCCTACACCCAGTTGGGGCACAAGGCGGAGGGCGTGGAGTTACTGCGTGCCTGGCAAGAGCGGCATCCCTCGCTTGATTTACTTAATGTTGTCTTGCGCGTTGAAATTGAAGAAGGCCATATCGAAGCGGCTTATCGGCTGGCGCGTGATGAGTTGCGCCGCAATCCCACTTTGCTTGGGTTGGAAAAATTTCTTGAAGCGCAGGTGCTGGTTTCGCCCGAAGCCCACCGTTCTGATCTCGAGCTGGTCAGGCAATTGATTCATAACCACACACGGCGGGTTGCACGTTATCGTTGTGATACCTGTGGATTTAAAGCGCGCCAGTTTTATTGGCGCTGCCCGGGATGCGGTGGCTGGGAAACTTACCCACCTAAACGTACCGAAGAATTTGATATCACGCTATAACGTATTGATGAAAATCTCAAACCATTTGCAAACCTCTATCGCTCCTGCAGGCTGCTCATGAATAACTTATTGCCGGATACCACTGCCGCACACGTACTCATTGTGGGCGATGTCATGCTCGATCGTTACTGGTTTGGCGAGGTGTCGCGTATTTCGCCTGAGGCACCTGTGCCTGTCGTTAAAATTGAGAAAGTCGAAGAGCGTCCCGGTGGCGCGGCCAATGTGGCAAGAAATTGCGCAGCGCTTGGAGCCAAGGTTTCTTTGCTCTCTGTGGTGGGTGCCGACGAAGCGGGAAAAACGCTGGCACGACTGATGGATGATGCGAACATCGAATCCAGTTTGCATGAGGATGCGGGTCTTAATACCACGGTCAAGCTGCGCGTGATTGGGCGGCAGCAACAGCTCTTGCGGATTGATTTTGAAAATACACCGGATCACGAAGTGCTGCGCGCGAAGCTGGCTGATTTCAGCGCACGGCTTGCCGATTGCGATGTGGTGATTTTGTCCGACTACGGCAAAGGCGGCCTGACCCATATCACCGAGATGATTCAGCGTGCAAAAGATGCGGGCAAACCCGTGCTGGTCGATCCCAAAGGTGACGATTACGCCCGTTATGCGGGTGCCACCTTGCTCACGCCGAATCGTGCAGAGCTGCGCGAAGTCACCGGCAAGTGGCACAATGAAGCGGAGCTTGTGGCCAAGGCGCAGCAGTTGCGTGAATCGCTGGACCTCACGGCCTTGCTGGTCACGCGCAGCGAAGAAGGCATGACCCTGTTTTCAGCCGATAGCGTGCGCAACGAGGCGGCTGTGGCGCGTGAAGTTTATGATGTCAGCGGTGCGGGTGATACCGTCATTGCCACGCTGGCTGTGATGCTGGCCAGTGGCTTGTCGCTTGAGCGGGCGCTGTTTCTGGCTAATCGCGCAGCAGGCGTGGTGGTCGGAAAACTGGGCACGGCAACGTGTTCGCTGGATGAGTTAAAACAAAGTACTTTGCTTTAGTTTAGAAGTGGCAAAGTGGCACGCTAACCGAACCATAGAGGTTGTTTATGTATTACATCGTTACCGGCGCATGTGGCTTTATCGGCTCTAATCTTGTCAAGGCGCTCAATGACCGTGGCATCAACGAGATTGTTGCTGTCGATAACCTTGCCCAGGCAGATAAATTCAGCAATCTTGCGGATTGCGACATTGCCGACTATCTGGATCAACAAGAATTTATCGACATGATCACGCATGGCCAATTTGATGGGCATCTCGCAGCGGTTTTACATCAAGGGGCTTGCTCGGACACCATGGAAACCGATGGCCGCTACATGATGGCCAATAATTACCGCTACTCATTGTCTTTGCTCAACCACTGCCAGGAGCAGGAAGTCCCGTTTCTTTACGCCTCTTCTGCTTCTGTCTATGGCGGTGGCAATGTCTTTCGAGAACAACGTGAGTTTGAAGCACCGCTCAATGTTTATGGGTATTCGAAATTTTTGTTTGATCAGGTCGTGCGTCGCAGGCTCGGGTCGCACACGAGTGGCGCGGATGCGCAAATTACCGGCTTTCGTTATTTCAATGTGTATGGCCCGCGCGAGCAGCACAAAGGACGCATGGCCTCGGTGGCTTTTCATCACTTCAATCAATATCGCAGCCAAGGCAAAGTCAAACTGTTTGAAGGTTTTGATGGTTATGCCAATGGCGAGCAAAAGCGTGATTTTGTGTACGTGGCCGATGTGGTCAATGTCAATATGGCATTTCTTGACAATGGGGTTTCCGGTATTTACAACCTGGGCACCGGGCGCGCGCAAAGCTTCAATGAGCTTGCGGTCGCGACAGTGAATGCCTGCCGTGCTCTGGAGGGATTGCCCGCTTTGCCGTTGGCTGAATTGGTTACGCAAGGTGCCATTGAATATGTGACCTTTCCTGAGGCCTTGAAAGGTAAATATCAAAGCTTTACCGAGGCGGATCTCACCCAACTGCGTCGTGCAGGCTACAAAAACGAGTTTGCTTCGGTCGCTGAAGGCGTGGCGGATTACATTCGCTGCCTCGGTCAATGAACGGCCTGAAAGCATCGTCATGACCTGGAAAACGCTGGAAGACTTTGTTGGCAATACCCCTCTGGTTCAGCTCAAACGCTTGCCCGGGACTGAAAATGCTCGACGCAATAATGTGATCCTGGTCAAGCTCGAAGGCAATAACCCCGCTGGGTCGGTTAAGGATCGGCCTGCGCTCTCGATGATTTTGCGTGCTGAAGCGCGGGGTGAAATCAAGCCGGGCGATACGCTGATTGAAGCGACCTCAGGTAATACCGGCATTGCCTTGGCCATGGCCGCCGCGATGCGGGGTTATCGCATGGTGCTGGTCATGCCCGAGAATCAAAGTATCGAGCGGCGGCAGACCATGAAAGCCTTCGGTGCCGAATTGATTCTGACGCCTAAAGCTGGCGGTATGGAATCTGCCCGCGATCTTGCCGAAGACATGGTGCGTGCAGGTCGGGGCCGCGTACTGGATCAATTCGCCAATGCTGATAATCCCCAGGCGCACTTTGATGGGACCGGGCCAGAAATCTGGCGCGATACCCAAGGGCGCATCACGCATTTTGTTTCCAGCATGGGCACAACCGGCACCATCATGGGCTGTTCGCGTTTTTTGAAAACAAAAAATCCGGCCATCCGCATCATCGGCTGCCAGCCCGAAGCCGGATCGCAAATTCCCGGTATCCGCAAATGGCCGGAAGCTTACCTGCCTAAAATTTTTGATGCCAGCCTTGTTGATCAGGTTGAAAATGTGAGCCAGGCTGAAGCTGAAAACATGACGCGGCGGCTGGCGTGTGAGGAAGGTATTTTCGCAGGAATTTCATCTGGCGGTGGCGTCCATGTTGCCCTGCGCATTGCGGCTACTGTTGAAAATGCGGTTATCGTCAGCATCATTTGCGATCGGGGCGACCGCTATTTATCGACGGGTGTCTTCCCTGCCTAAAACCGCTTGCGGTAAGGCATGTCACGTGGGCAGCCCCGGAAAAGTCGGCGCTGGTGATACGGCGGTGAGGCAAGTTATTGATTACTTTGGCCGGTAAAATCAGCGCATGAATATCGCTGCGATTAAAGATCGTCTGGATGCCTATGAAAAGCTAATGCGGCTGGACAAGCCCATCGGCACTTTGTTATTGCTTTGGCCTACGCTCTGGGCATTGTGGATTGCTACGCGTGGACATCCCCCGTGGGTGTTGGTGTGGATTTTTGCGCTGGGTACGCTCTTGATGCGCATCTTGGTGCGCACCGGCGGTTTGGCCTTGGGGGTGGCAGTGGCCATCTCAGATCACCTCCGGAGCCAGGGACACAATCTTGGTGAAGTTGCGCTCGCGCAGTTCACGGGCGACCGGGCCGAAGACGCG
>JALRCC010000271.1 GCA_023257495.1 Rugosibacter sp.
CCCAGATACTCGATCAAGCTGGGGGCAGACTCGGAAAAGCAGCCAAACAAAAACCCCTTGTAGCTTTCCAGACGTGCCACGGGAACCAGGCCAAAACGCTCGCGGTCGAGGTTGTCATAAATTTCCTTTTCCAGAGGCACTCCGGCAAGCTCGCCTTCGGTGTTGTAAGACCAGCCATGGTAAGAGCAGGTAAATGAACGCGTGTTGCCGCCCTCTGCCTGACAGACCTTATTGCCGCGATGAGTACAGGCATTCAGAAAAGCGCGGATCACCTTGTCTTTTCCGCGCACCACAATGACATCGTCCTCACCCATGTAGGTACGAATGAAATCACCCGCCTGGGGAAGCTGGCTTTCGTGGCCAAGCAGCAGCCAGCAACGATTGAAAATCTGCTTCAGCTCTTCTTCATAAATTGCCGGGTCCCAAAAAATGCTGCGTTTTTGCAGTGCCTGCTCGGAATCAACAAGTTCCTGATAATCAATTTTTTTCATTATTTTCTCCTCCTCCAGTCCTTCAATCATTCAGCCATGCGGTGATCAACCCAACTGTGCCTGCCCTGCCGCGATGTCTGCAACAACCGTCTCGGCCTTGTTCCACGCAGGCCGTGCACTCAGGCGCTTGATCCAGGCGAGCAAGTGAGTGTAAGGCGTTAAGTCCAGCCCCAGATTAAAGCTGATCGGTGCAACACAACCCAGCGCAATATCGGCAATAGAAAAACTGCCACAGACGTAGTCTTTGCCTGCCAACTGCACATCAAGAATGCCCAGGTTGGCCAGATAGGCTGCTTTGGCCGCAGCAATGGCATCATTGTCAGGCGCGGGTGCCATCATTGAAAAAAACAGGCCAAGCAGACTGGGGTTGAGCGTTGTGCCTTCCCAGGTAAGCCATTGCTGAACGTGGGCGCGTTGCTTGACATCCGTCGGCATCAGGGTTGTGCTGGCGCGGCTATCCGCGAGGTAACGCAAAATCGCGCCAGACTCCCAAAGGGTGAAACCATCTTCGCTGATTGCAGGCACGACGCCGTTGGGATTGATTTTGCGATAAGGCGCATCGGCCGGACGACAGTCCTGTAACCGCGATAACAGTTTGACGCTATATTTTTCGCCGATTTCTTCCAGCGCGATAAGCACCTTGCTTGAGTTGCGCGAGCCGCCGTAGGGGTCACCTTCGCGTTGAATGTGATAAAGCTCAATCATCGTTTGAATTTCCTGTATAGGTTTTTGAATATCTTGAATGCGCTTAAATGGCCGTCAAGCCGCCATCAACGCAGAAGTTTTGCCCGGTGACATAGCTCGCCTCGCCCGAGGCCAGATACAGTGCGCAATAAGCAATATCCATGGGTTGCCCAACGCGTTTAACCAGTTGCAGATCCATGATGTCTGCGACCATTTTCTTGAGCATTTCCTTATCTGGAAACACGGCAAACGCGGGGGTCTCGATAAGCCCGGGTGAGATGCTATTGACGCGGATATTGTCGGGCGCAAACTCGGCTGCCCAGGTACGGCTCATGGCGATCACGCCGCCTTTGGTCATGCTGTGTGCAAACTGATGGATATGGCCACCGAAGTTCGAACCAATGACTCCGGCTGCCGAGGCTGTATTGATAATCGAGCCACCACCTCGGCGTTTGAGCACCGGATGCGCGTATTTGGTTGCGTAATAAACCAAGTCCAGTTCATTGCGCACCAACCAGTGCCAGTCCTCCGTCGTGAACTGGTCAATTTTTCCATAACGCACGGCAGAAGCATTGTTATAAAGAATATCGAAGTCGCCATACGTGTCCACAGCAAAATCTATCCAGCTGCGTACTTCGGCTTCATCCCCCAGATCCACTACGCGGCTGACCATTTTGCCACCGGCCTGAGTGACCAGGCGAACGGTTTCTTCGCTATCACCTGCCTTGACGTCACACCCTACCACGCACGCGCCTTCAGCTGCAAACAGCTCGGCGGCGGCACGCCCCTGACCCCCGGCTGTACCGGTAATTAACGCCACTTTGCCTGCTAAACGTCCACTCATTGTTGTCCTCTGTCTGGAAAATTCTTTTTAGGGATCATGCGCAAAATATCAATGCCTGTATCTAGCGTGATGGCATTCCATTTGTTAATGGCGTTATCCACTTCGCACATTGCCAGCGTCGCCCAGGCGAGTTGATGTGCCTCTTTGGGGATCGCATCCAGCGGAAATTGGTTCAAGTACTCGATGAATTCCGGCAGGCGTGGCAGCATGGCATCGTAAAAAGAACGCACTTCTTCCATGTTTGACGACAGGCGCTTGAGTAGCCGCTTTTCTGTCGTGGGCAAGCCCCAGGCGGCGAAGTGATTTTCCAGGCCAGCAATATCCGGGCATGGTTGAGTTGCGTTGGCAGTAGTACTCATGGCTTCTCCTCTGCCTGGCTTTGATCGATAGCGCTTAACAAGCGGTTGTAATAGGCGCGCAGGGGCACCTCTTGTTTATTCAGGCTGACATGGGTGATGGCACCGCATTTGAAGTTCGCGTGAATACCCTCGGCGGTATAGAGATCCTCAGAAAGCACATCGCGGATTTGAATAACACCCTGTTCCATATTGAAAGCATGGCCAAAGTTGGCAGGCCTTTCCGTGTGATAGAAATCCACCTCCCAAATGCATTCATCGGCTGACAGGGGTATTGTGCGCTGAATCAGAATCTGCCCTTTTTGTACAAATAAAACGATATTCGGGAACACCAGATAGTTGTCAAAAATCCAGAGCGGATGGTCTTCCTTGAGGACCCCTTCACCCCCTTCAGCAACAAACTCACGCTCTGGCTTGGTGTAGATTGATGTGGCACCATATTTGGCCGAGAGCAAGTTCATCGGTGTTTGCATGCCACGGCTGACATCTTCCGGCCGATAGGCGGCGACGCCACAAGGCACACCGATACTCTCGGGAAAGTAATAAGCCGCTGTGGAGGATCCGGGAATGGCACCCGCAATCGTTTTGCGGTGGGTCATATCAACGTGATAGCCCTCGATTTGCGCGTCAACGATGAGCTTCCAGTTGGCTTTGAATTTTGCACGCCAGCCAAAGCTCCATGACCAATCCTTGTTACCCAAATAACGATCGAACTTGTCATCGAGAGGCTTTAGGTACTCACGCAACGTCCACTCGGGTTTTTCAGCCAGATTGATAAAAATGAAGCCACCCCAAACGTCCACGTGGATCGGTTTCAAGTGCTCCTGTTTTGGATCGAGGTCCGCAAACAGGCCAGCATCCGGCACATTGATCAACTCGCCTTCCAGATTAAAGCCCCAGCCGTGAAAATTGCATACCAGCGCACGCACGTTACCCGTGGGTGCATTGACGAGACGTGATCCACGGTGGGTACAGGCGTTATAAAAAGCACGCAGTTTTTGGTCTTTGCCGCGCGTGATGACAACCGAAACACCTACGGCGTCAACCATGAAGTTTTGATAATCGCCCGGTGCCGTGATATCCGATTCACGACCGGCAAGCAGCCAGCTCTTGCGGAAGATATG
>JALRCC010000006.1 GCA_023257495.1 Rugosibacter sp.
AGCTCATTGAAAGCCTGGGCATTGATCGGGCGCGTGGATTGTTAACCCGCATGGGTTATCTGGCGGGAAGCAAAGACGCAGAGCTGGTGAATAGCGTGCGCAAAGACAGCAGCGTTTATGACGCATTTTCCATCGGGCCGCAGCTTCATGCTTTGGAGGGTGTGGTCAGAGTGGAGCCGGTGATCGTTGATGTTGATGTGGCGCGCGGCCGGTTTTATACCGAATTTTTGTGGTGGGGCTCGATAGAGGATGAGGCGCATGCGGCAGATTATGGGGTAGCGGCAGACCCGGTTTGCTGGATGCAAATTGGGTATGCCTCAGGCTACAGCAGTGCATTTTTTGGCCGACGCGTGATTTACCGGGAGGTGGAATGTGGTGCGATGGGGCACGATGCCTGCCGCATTGTTGGCAAGCCGGTGGATGACTGGCCTGGTGTGCAAGAAGATTTACGTTATTTCGATGCACAACCGTTTGCCAATCGAAAAATCATTAGCCTGGGCGAGCAGAGTGTGGTTACCCCTAGTGATTTTGGACAAGTTCCTGTAATAGAAAGTCACCACAAGTCGCGTTTTAAGGGGCGTCAGCTCATTGGTATTTCGGCCGCTTTCAATAGTGTGTGTCATATGATCGACCGGGTAGCGGATACGACCGCGCCGGTTCTCTTGCTCGGCGAGACAGGCGTAGGTAAAGAGATTTTTGCGCAAACGCTGCATGCCGTGAGTCCGCGTGCAGAAAAACCCTTTGTTGCGATTAACTGTGCGGCGATTCCTGAGACTTTGCTGGAGACGGATTTATTCGGCGTAGAGAAGGGGGCTTTTACCGGTGCGACCATTTCTCGGCCGGGACGCTTCGAGTTGGCGGATACCGGCTCCTTGTTTCTTGACGAGATCGGCTGTTTGAGTCTGGCGGCACAAGGCAAACTGTTGCGGGTATTGCAAGAAGGCGAGGTAGAGCGCGTTGGTGGCACAAAGTCGCGCCATCTGGATGTGCGCATCATCGCAGCAACCAATACTGATCTTGAATTAGCGGTTGCCAAAGGCAGCTTTCGGCAGGATTTAATGTTCCGCTTGAATATTTTTCCGATTGCGATTCCTCCGTTGCGCGAGCGGAGGGAGGATATTCCTATTCTGGCGGATTACTTTTTGCGGCGTTATTGCGACATCCATAAACGACATCGCACGGGGTTCACCGAACGTGCGCTCGATGCGCTGCTTTCGTATGACTGGCCAGGAAATGTGCGCGAGGTTGAAAATATCGTGGAACGCGCGATTATTCTTTCTGCCGAAGGCGGGGCCATGGATATTGGACATTTGCCTGCTGCGGTTGCGGCCGGGGTGGGTTTGCCACGACCGGCGGCACAGTCTGTATTGGCCAGTTCAGCACTGGACGTGGCTCATGATGCCCGCTCATCTGCTACGGGTACTGCACGTTATGGGGATGCGCCGTATGCCATTACGGCATCTTCCTTGCAGGCGGCGATAGAGCATCATCGGGGTAATTTGTCTGCCGTGGCCAGAGCTTTGGGGGTTACACGCCCGCGAGTAGCCTATCAGGCAAAGAAGCTCGGACTGGAGTCGCTGCTGCGGGGGAGAACATAGAAAAGAAAGCGAAGAAAGCGCAAAATTTCACCTTTTCGCCGTCTCGCCAGCGCCGACTTTTTAATCAGACCGATTGTAAACGCACTATGGCGCAACAAGACTTGTTGCGCCAGAGAGCGTGTTGATTAGAACGATGAAGCCTTACTTTTTACCAAACAGGCCGACGTCGGTTGGGTTGATGAGATCAGGGGCTGTCCAGCCATTGAGGTCATATTCATTGAGGCAGGTGTCGACAAATCCCTTGAGCTGATCTATTTTTCCCGTCGCGGTAGCGTAGCCGAGTGTTTGTATCCGGTTATCTTCGTGATTGCCAGCGTAGTTGCGTTCATACAGTTCATGTCGGCTGCCAAACTCAGTGCCAATGGCATCCCAGAGCAACTTGAGCGTTTTTACCCGGCTCTCGGCGCTAATGCCATTGGATCCGCGCACAAAGCGATCAAGGTAAGGACGTGTATCCGGATTGAGGAAATCAGCGGCGTGCGATGGCAAGTAGACAAGTGCAGCGCCGAGGTCTTTTTCGATCAGATCCTTGATCATTGGGTAGGCCATGGGTGCAAAAACACGATAAGCGCTGGCGGCTTCGTTATTGACCTGGACAGAATCTTTGCCCCACGGTTCTGGGTTGCGTGCCATGGCTTCCGTGAGGCTCCAGAACAAGTTGCGCCAGGCCAGCACTTCGCCAATACGCCCCTGCACGCCACGAAACTCGTTAGCTCCGGTGGTTTCAGTGGCTTTGATAAACAAGCCGGTAATGAAATCAAGCTTCACCGCCAGTCGCGTGCAACCATGAAACAAGGCGCGCGACATGAAGCCTGAGCCAAAAATGAAGTTATTGACGACATTGATGTCGCGATAGGCAAAGACATTTTCCCAAGGCACTAGCACCTTGTCGAGCACGAGGACAGAGTCGTTTTCGTCCATGCGGCTGGAGAGCGGGTAATCAAACGGTGTGCCCATGACGGCTGCGGCATATTCGTATGAGGTGCGGCAGATAATTTTCAGGCCAGGCGAATTCATGGGCAGGGTGAAAATCAAAGCAAAGCGAGGATCTTTGACGGGAACACCGTATAAACCAACAAAATTCTGATGAGTTAGCGCTGAATTGGTAGCAACGACTTTGGCGCCTGACACGATAATGCCAGCATCCGTTTCGCGCTCCACATGCACGCAGATATCTTCTATTTCAGATGATCCTTTGTTACGATCAATTGGCGGGTTAACAATGGCATGGTTCCAGTAGAGCAGGCTCTCCTGGGTTTTCTTGTACCAGGCTCGTGCATTCCCTTCATACTCGCCAAAAAACTCGGGGATGGCGCCCATTGCGGCAATAAAGCTGGCTTTGTAATCTGGTGCACGACCTTGCCAGCCATAGCCAATGCGCTGCCAGGCAGCAATCGCATCGCGCGATTTAACAAGGTCTTCAGCATTGCGCGGCGCTTTGAAAAAAGGGTGCGTAATGCCACCACTGCCTGTATCGGTTGGCACGGCCAACTGGCTATTTTTAGCTGGATCATGCATCGCGTCGTAAAGCCGTGCAGTCATCCGCGCTGAGTTACGAAAGGCCGGGTGGGTGGTGACATCTTTGACTCGCTCGCCAAAAATATACACTTCACGCCCATCCTTCAGGCTTTCCAGATATTCGTCTCCCGTCATCGGGCGGGTAACGGCAGTTTCTGCATTTTCTTTTTGTGTCATCTTTTCCCCATAGGTCTAAAAGACCAGTTACCTGTCGTCAAGTGTTTTATGTCCCAGACGACAGGTTGGTATGGCAGCTTGGTAGCTTAGGCGTGCAGTTTCACGAGTTGGTCAATCCCTGCGTTGTAAAGACCTTCAACCATGCCAATGACATCAGCCTCAGGAGCACCAACGACGACAAAAGTGGATGACCAGCTCACGGTGCAGCGGTTGTTGCCAAGGTCACGCACTGCCAGTTCGCCAAGATAATCCTGAAAGGGGACGGGTGCTTCCACTATGGAATAGTGCTGGATGCGTGCCGCGTCGTCCAGCATTTCCAGGCGCTCACGAAAAATGGCATCGCCTTGTTTAAGGTTGCGAATTGAGCCGATGGTGTTATCCGCCTGGCCAACCAATTCAAACATGGGTAAAAATTTCGTAACACCAGAAAAATCACGTACGGTTGCCCAAACGGCGGAAGCCGGTGCGGCAATTTCACGGGTGACTTGGACGGTAGATTTTTTATCGCTCAAAGCATCTTCTCCTCACTATTTTTAGTTATGCATGATGCAACAGGCAGCCCCGGAAAATTGACTAGTTGGGGCTACCTGCTGATTTTTCTACTACTCTGCGACTGTGCTGCTTTCAGGCATGCCTTAAGCGGAGGGAATCAGGCCTTCTGCCTTGAGTGCGGCTTGCACAGCGGGACGCATGAAGATGCGGCCATGGTATTCCTTCAATACAGGCCATTTGCCGATATCCAGTCCTACATATTGTCCCCAGCCGAGGATGGTGAATAAATACGCATCGGCAATGGTGAAGTTGTCTCCGACGAGAAATTGCTTGCCAGTGAGTTGCGTAGCGACATAGCCCAGGCGACGTTCTACAGTCTCAAGAGAGGCTTTTTTCCAGTCTTCCGATGCAGCAGGGTTGAAGAGGGGCGAAAAGCTTTTGTGCAGTTCCGTGCCTAAAAAAGTCAGCCATTCTTGCAGGCGGTAACGTTCCATCGAACCGTTGGCGGGGGCCAGTTTTTTTTCCGGTACACGGTCAGCCAGGTATTGGTTGATTGCAGGGCCTTCGGTGAGCAGTTGGCCATCATCCAGCACCAGCGCGGGAACATAACCTTTGGCATTGATTTGATTAAAGTCTTTGCCAGTACCGGTCTGCTTGCCGCCACGCAGGTCAACGGTTTCTGATTCATAGGCAAGACCAGATTCTTCGAGCACAATGTGTGGCGCTAGCGAGCAGGCGCCAGGGGCGTAATACAGTTTCATGATGCGTTCTCTCCTGTGTGATATGAGTTAAAGCGAGGTTTTCAACGGGACAAACCTGCACATTCTGCAGAGCCAATTGAGGTTTTTATTTTATATCTTATTCCTGTACCGAGACATTTCTTATTACAAATGCCAGCTCCAGGCAGCGCTCAAGGTGTTGACGTACGGTGTCACTGATTCCGTAGCACCAGGGAATAACGCCGAAGGTCCTTGATACGTGCCTTTGTAAAATCGTGAGGCCGCCATATGAAATTCGTCACCTTGGTCTGTCTTCCAGCTAAAGCCCACACTTGCTTGACGGAAAGGGCTGGGTGTCAGGATGCTAAAACTGACTGCATTAATGTCATTGTCATAGGGCTTTTTACCGTAGACAAACCCCGTGCGTAAAGTGAGTTTGGGGGACGCAGCATAAGCTACGCCCAGTTTGAAGTTTGTTTGATTATGCCGCCAGCCAAAGCCACTACCCGAAGCGCTGCCAAGTGGGTTGCTTACCGGATTATTCAGTGTATTCAAAAGGCTGTTGCTGAGGGCTTTGACATCTCCAAAATTGATCCGCTGCACATCAAAAGCCACCAGCCAGCCAGCGACAGGCTTGATTGCAACCCCAAGGCTGTAATTTGACGGAATATCGAAACTACCTTCAGCAAACAAGCCTTTGTATTTGTCAAAGTCCTGCATATAAATTTTGCTTGAGTAGGCAGCCCCCAGGTTTAGCCACGAGTTGATCTCGCCATACCAGCCAATGCGTACGCCGCCGCCAAAGGCATAGTCAAAGCCCCGATTGGTGACTTTGTCCGGGTAGAGCGAGGTGGGAGCGAAAGCCTGCAGTCCAAAAGATTTGAAACGTTCCAAGGTGAGAAGCGGCGAGATGCCAATACTATATCCGGGTGCGATCTTCCACGCGGCTGTTGGTGCGACAATGAGTTGCGCCAGATCAAAGCCGGCTTCATAGCAGCCACCAAAAAAATTACCTGGCGTAGCACCGCATTGCGCTGGATTATTGTTGGTATTGGGAACACCCGTTGAGTCGTTATATTCGCTGTTGAGCCCGCCATTGGCGTAAACAGTCACACCGAGTGATAACTGATCATTCATCCGGTGAGCATAGGCAAACTCGGGGATGAGAAACAAAGAATTTTTGCTGTCCGATGAAAAGTCAAAGGGGGTGCCGGAACCAGTGCGTTCGACTTTGCGATGCGGATTGAATAGTTCAGCACCTGCTTCGAAACGGTCACTGACTGCGCTGAGTTTTGCCGGGTTGGAAGAGCCAGCAAATGCATCTTCAGCGACGGCAGTGACTGCGCCTGCCATTTGTCGCGCTATGGGCCCATAGCCCAAAGAAAAATAGCCGCCCCCTGCCACTGCCGCATGAGTGACCAAAAGCGAAAAAAGCGCGAAAAAAATCCGCGCTATATGAAAAATAGGGTTGGTGTTGGTTTGCATCTGGTTCCTCTTTTAAGGTATGACAAAAAATAGCGTTGTTTGAATTTATTTTTTATGCAAGTATAAGTTAAATAAATCAAACGCTGCGAAATGGCGGCTAAATGCGCCGCCTCTTGGCCTCTTTTGAATTTAAAAAACTAGAAGCCGTAATGATTTGTGCCGTGCAACGCTGATCTATGTCGAGCATTATGTTTTCCCTCTGAAGCCTCGCCGAATTCATGCGCGGATAAAGGGATTCGTCAGTAGATCTCTAGGTGTATCAATATCCGTAAGAACCCCTTGGTCATTGCAAGCGATCAACTCAATATCGGCCGCATGCCGGTGCAGTATGTCGTGGGCACCGGCGGCGTTGCCATGTAGCGCGCGTAATGCCGTGCCAAAAGATGCAGAAAACCCAACTGGATGGCCGCGCCTACCCTGATAAACCGGGGCGGCAATGGGGCTGCCATTTTTTAGTGCAGCCAGCACTCGGGTAATTGTCGCAGGCTGGATGAAGGGCATATCCGCTAGCGCGATGAGCCAGCCTTGGGCATCATTGGCAGCGGCAATACCGGCGGCGATGCTCAGACCCATGCCGCCATTCGTCTGGGCAAGTGTGACGGTTTGTATGCCCTGCGCCGCAAGTTGTTTGATCAGGCTGTGCTGGTCTGGCCGCACCACGGCGATGGTTTTCGGCAACACGCGCTGGAGAGTGGCGGCGCTGATACAAGCCATGGGTGCCATGGAGAGGCCAGAGGCGAGCGGATGCATCAGCTTGTCGGCACCAAATCGTTGCGAGCGGCCAGCGGCGAGCAGAATGCCGCAGTAATCGGCCGTGCTGTTCATGGTGTTGAGCAGGTTTCTCCGATGACTGTGAGTGGCTTGTGGCCGGTGTTTTGGAATGGCACACCGTGCCTGACGGCGGTCATCTCAGCCAGAATCGATACAGCAATTTCGGCTGGCGTGCGGCTGCCGATGCGCAGACCTATCGGTCCGTGCAGCCGATCCAGTTCTTCCTGACTGAGATCAAAGTACTGGCGCAGACGTTCCTTGCGCTTGGCCGTGTTGGCGCGCGAACCGAGTGCGCCGACGTAAAACGCTGGCGACTTGAGCGCTTCAAGCAGCGCCATGTCGTCGAGTTTGGGGTCATGCGTGAGGGCAACAATCGCAGTGCGTGCATCGGCGTTGAGCGCGAGCACGGCCTCGTCGGGCATGTCGGCGATCAGGTACGCGCCCGTTACTTGCCATGCGGCGCGATATTCCTCGCGTGGATCGCACACGGTGACCGCATAATCGAGTGCTTGCGCCATGGAAGCGAGATAGTTGGAGATTTGCCCGGCGCCTATGATCAGCAGCCGCAGTTGCGGGCCGTGAATGGTAGTCAGACGCTGACCATCCCAAGCTAGCGCGTTCCTGGTTGTTGCGTCGGTCAGAGTGACCTGACCGTTGGCTAGATCAAGCGTGCGTGCGGTTATTTGGCCCACTTGAGTGCGCTGCAGCAGGTGTTGCATCTGCTTAATGTCCGGTGCGGTTTCAATCACCAGACGCAGCATACCGCCGCAAGGCAGGCCGAAGCGTGCGGCTTCCTCGCGCGTTACGCCGTAAGTGACGACATCCACTGGGCAATTGTTCGTCAAGTTGCCGTCGCGCATGCGCTGCACCAGATCATCCTCAATGCAGCCGCCGGAGACTGAACCGGTGAGCACGCCGTCATCGCGTACCAGCGCCCAGGCACCGGGCGGACGTGGTGCCGAACCCCAGGTTTCGGCGACGGTGACCAGTACCACGCGATGACCAGCCTCGAGCCAGGCAATGGCGGTACGCAAAACCTGCAAATCGGTGCTGTCCATTGAGCAATCGCTACGCCGACTTTGCTGCGCCCAGCTTGAACGGCAATTGTCGTAGACGCTCGCCGGTCGCAGCGAACAGGGCATTTGCCACGGCAGGCGCGACAACTGGCGTACCTGGCTCGCCGACACCTGTGGGTGGTTCGGCTGAAGGCACAATGTGCACTTCAATGTGGGGCATTTCGTTCATGCGCAACACCGGATAATCGGTAAAGTTTGATTGCTCGACACGCCCTTCATTCAACGTGATTTCACTATGCAGCGCAGCGCTCAGGCCGAAGCCGATACCGCCTTCCATTTGTGCACGCACCACATCGGGATTAACGGCAATGCCGCAATCGACAGCGCAAACCACGCGATCCACCTTGAAGCTGCCATCGGGTTTGACAGTGACTTCGGCCACATTGGCAACAAAACTGTTAAACGACTCATGCACAGCAAAACCCCTGCCGCGCTTTTCGCCGGGCTTGCCGGGTGGCAGTGGTTTATCCCAGCCGCTGGCTCGCATCGCCAGATCAATGACGCCAAGGTGACGCGGATGCTCGGTGAGCAAATGGCGGCGAAATGCTATTGGATCTTTTTGAGCCGCATGCGCGAGCTCATCCACAAAGGATTCGATCGCAAACGCAGAATGCGTTGAGCCGACAGAGCGCCACCACAACACCGGTACGCCGAGCTTTGGCGAGTGGAGATCGACGCTAAGATTAGCCGTTGCATAAGGCAGGTTGACAGCGCCTTCTACCGAGCTCATGTCGATGCCCTCTTTTACAAAGCCTTCGAGCGCTGTCCCGACAAGAATCGATTGACCGACGATGCGTTGCTTCCAGGCAACGAGATTACCTTCGGCATCCAGTCCGGCCGTGATCCGGTGCATGAACTGTGGTCGGTAGAAGCCGGCGCGCATGTCATCTTCGCGGGTCCATACCAGCTTAACCAAGACGGGTTTGCCGGGTTTGAAAATGGCTCTGGCGATCTGTGCCGCTTCAAGTGGATAGTCGGACTGGGTGCTGGAGCGACGGCCAAAACTGCCGCCTGCATACAGCATATTGATCTTGACCTGTTCCGGCTTCAAGCCCAGGGCGGCGGCAATCTTGGACTGGTCGGTACTTTGGGATTGCTCGCCGTTCCATACTTCGCAACCCTCGGTATCGAGTCGGATGGCACAATTCATCGGCTCCATCGTGGCGTGTGCGAGATAAGGCAGACTAAAGTCAGCCGATAGCTGCGTGTGGGCTGCTGCCAGCGCCGTATCAGCAGCGCCGACTTTTCGCGCGGTGGCTCCCGGGACGTCAAGCAGTGCGCGGTACTGGCTGGTAATCTCTGCCGAGCTTAAGCGGAATGCTGCGGATTCATCCCAGACGACGACAAGCGCATCGCGGCCTTTTTTCGCCGACCAGAAGTCTTTGCCCAGCACGGCAACTCCGGTTGGAATTTCGACGACATCAACGACACCCTTGACGGCCTTGGCACGCGCTGCGTCAAAACTCTTTACCTTGGCACCAAAGCGCGGCGGATGAGCCACCACGGCGGTGAGCATGCCAGGCAGATGAATATCCTGCGTGTAAATTGCGCTGCCATTGATTTTGGCTTTGCTGTCCATGCGCGCAACGTGTTTGCCGATATACACAAAATCCTTTGGCTCTTTCAGCTTGACTTCCTGCGGCACGGATAATTGCGCGGCCGCTTCAACCAGTTCGCCAAAGCGCGCTTTGCGCTTTGAGGCGGCGTGAGTCACTACGCCTTGGTGGATAGTGATGGATTCTGGCGTGACCTGCCAGCGCTGTGCAGCGGCACTCACCAACATGGCACGAGCCGTCGCGCCGGCCTGGCGCATTTGCATGAATGAATTGGCGATAGAGGTGCTACCACCGGTGGCTTGCATGGGGCCAAAGAACAAGTTGTTGTATCGAGTAGCATCGGCGGGCGCTGCTTCAACATGAATCTGCGACCAGGCGGCATCCAGCTCTTCAGCCACTAATGTGGATAAGCCAGTGTAGGTGCCTTGCCCCATTTCGAGATGCTTGGCAATGACGGTGACGCTGTCATCCGTACCGATACGCACAAAGGCGTTGGGTGATAGTGGAGCTGATGCGTTGGTAAGCGATGCGGCCGCTTTGCCACGGCTTGATGCAGCGAGGCTGGCCGGCAAATAAAAGGCGAGGGTAAGCCCCGCGCCAGCTTTAAAAAATTCACGACGACTTGCGTTGTCTATGCTCATGATTTAGTTTCCTCAAGCCAGTGCGCGCGAGGCGTCGTGAATCGCTGCGCGGATACGGTGGTAGGTGGCGCAACGGCAGATATTGCCTGCCATCGCCGCGTCGATATCCGCATCGGTTGGTTTTGGATTGCTGGCAAGCAATGCCACAGCCGACATGATTTGTCCGGACTGACAGTATCCGCATTGCACGACATCCAGTTTTTCCCAAGCGGCTTGCACCGCACGGGCTGCCTTGTTACCGTTCTTTGCCGAAGACAAACCCTCAATGGTCGTGACACGCTGGCCGACGGCTGCGGAAACGGGTGTAACGCAAGAGCGAGTGGGCGCGCCATTGAGCAACACGGTGCACGCGCCGCAGGCCGCAATGCCGCAGCCATATTTGGTGCCCGTGAGCTGAAGCGTATCGCGCAAAGCCCAGAGCAAGGGGATATCGGGTTCCACATCGAGCTTGCGGCTTTGTCCGTTGATAGTCAAGGTTGGCATGGTGATCTTTCTGTATCTGTATTGAAAAGCTGAGGAATAACCTAGCGACCTCATTATTATCCTAATCCGGGCTGATTGCCAAAGTTTTGCAAAGGCATGGCATGCCGTGAGTAAAAAACTGCCGTCAGAGTTTGAATTCTCGCCCGAACAGGGCAACGGCAACCATGAGAAACTGCTAGAATTTGCGCCGCGGCGGGTCTCCCCGCATTGTGGAGTGGTGAATCTGGTCAGGTCCGGAAGGAAGCAGCCACAGCCATTTCTGCAAGTGCCGGGGATCAGGCTCGCCGCCCATCTTTCATCATTCTCCAAGATTTTGCTTGGTAGAATCAGCCCATGAGCTATCAGGTCCTGGCGCGTAAGTGGCGCCCTAAATCATTTGCCACCCTTGTGGGTCAAGAGCACGTTGTGCGCGCGCTAACCCATGCCTTAGAGCAAAATCGGCTGCATCATGCCTATTTGTTTACCGGCACGCGCGGCGTGGGTAAAACCACTCTGGCGCGCATCATGGCCAAGGCCTTGAATTGTGAAACTGGCGTGACGCCAACACCATGCGGCGTGTGTGCGGCCTGTACGGAAATTGATGGCGGTCGCTTTGTGGATTACATTGAGCTCGATGCCGCGTCTAATCGTGGCGTGGACGATATGACC
>JALRCC010000036.1 GCA_023257495.1 Rugosibacter sp.
TCGCCGCATTCAGCACGGCAGGTGCGTTCCCGCCGACCCGCAAAGCTTGATACGCCAGATCAAGACAAGGGAAGCGTGCCAGATCCGGGCGTTCGAACGTCAGCTCACCTATGGCAAACAAATCGAGCTTTTGCACACCAGAATCGATCCGTTGCGGCCACGCCAGAGCATGCGCAATCGGGGTTCGCATGTCCGGATTGCCCAGTTGAGCAAGCACAGAGCCATCCGCATATTCAACCAACGAATGAATAACGCTTTGTGGATGAATCACTACTTCAATACGATCCGCTGGAGCATTAAACAACCAATGGGCTTCGATGACTTCAAGGCCTTTATTCATCATGGTTGCCGAATCAACGGAAATTTTCTTCCCCATGACCCACTTAGGGTGCGCTACGGCCTGCGCCGGAGTCACGCTCGACAGCGCTTCTAGCGCAATGTCACGAAATGGCCCTCCTGAAGCGGTCAGCAAAATACGGCTGATTCCGGCAGGAGAAAAATCTCCCGCATATCCTGCGGGCATGGACTGGAAGATCGCATTGTGTTCGCTATCAATAGGCAACAAACACGCGCCGGACTGGCGCACTGCTGCCATGAAAATATCACCCGCCATGACTAACGCTTCTTTATTGGCCAGCAAAACGCGCTTGCCAGCACTCACCGCCGCCAGCGTGGGCATCAGTCCTGCCGCACCGACAATCGCCGCCATTACTGCGTCCACCTGAGGCAATCCGGCAATATGTATCAAGGCGTCAGTCCCATGCAAAACCTCGGTGCTCACCCCCTTCGCCAAGAGCAGATGTGTCAACTGCTGCGCATCCGCCGCACTACCAACCACTGCATACGCGGGATGAAATGCATGACACTGTTCGGCAAGCAATTCGACACGAGTATGACCACTGAGCGCAACAACTTTATAACGGTCTGGATGGCGCGCCACAACATCAAGCGTGCTCACACCAATGGAGCCTGTTGCGCCAAGAATAGTCAGATTCATCATACAAAAAAATATACTAGCAACGCAGCCAGCGGCAAGGTGGATGTCAAGCTGTCGATACGATCCAGCACGCCGCCATGACCAGGCAACAACCCGCTGCTATCCTTGATACCCACTTGGCGCTTCAAGAGCGACTCAAACAAATCGCCCAATACACTAATCACTGTCAGCAGCGGCAAGATCACCGCCAACTGACCCCAGTGCAGGGGACTCTTTACAGGAGAATAAACCAGCAGACACAAGCCATAGACCCCTACGCCCAACAGCGCTCCGACAACGCCTTCCCAGGTTTTACCAGGGCTGATGGTGGGGGCTAATTTATGGCGACCAAACGCACGACCTGAGAAATATGCCCCGATATCAGCTACCCAAACAATCGCCATCGTTGCCAGTAGCAGCCATGGGCTGACGCTGTACAAAAATATCATTGCAGCCCATGTGGGCAGGATCACCAGAAACCCTATGGAATAGCCAAAAAAATCATTGCCGCTCAGGCTCCAGTGCCGCCACAGCCAAAAAGGCACGATGGTTAACCAGAACACCACGGAAATCATCAGCAGAATGGGCGTTAATGTTGCGGCAAGAACATACACTTGCCAGCAGAACAGCAGCAAGACAAAGGCATACATGATGCGCGCTGGTTGAGCTTGCCGCATCAAGCCGCCCCATTCCCAGGCAGCGCTTGCAGCAATCGCTGCAAAAGCGAGCGCTGCAGCAACAGTTGAAAACGAAAACAGCACCACACCCAACCCTGCTACCAAGCCCAGTGCGGTGATCACTCGTTGCTGAAGATTGGACATGTTGTTTGCTATACGCCTGTCAATGACAAAGTCACTGCTTGTTAGGACAGCCTCATAAAGTCGGCGCTGGTGACACGGTGACCGAGCTTGTTTGAGCATTTGTCTGTTCGTGTAACTGATCGCCAGTACGCCCGAAACGACGCTCGCGCTGCTGGTAGGAAAGAATCGCTTCACTTAATGCAGATGCAGTGAAGTCAGGCCATAACGTATCGGTAAAATAAAATTCGCTGTAGGCCAATTGCCACAACAAAAAATTGCTGATGCGCTGCTCCCCGCCCGTACGAATGAACAGATCGGGCTCAGGCGCATATGCCATCATCAAATAAGGAATCAAATCAGCTTCGGTGTAATGTCCGATTTTTTCGGGATGAGCCAGCATTAACTGATTAGCCGCCTGCAAAATATCCCAGCGCCCGCCATAGTTGGCGGCAATGGTCAATGTCAGGCGCGTATTGTTGGCGGTCAGCGCCTCGCTTTCGCGGATCAAGGCTAGCAACCTTGGCTCAAAAGCCTGCAAATCGCCCACGACATGCAAACAGACGCCGTTCGCATGCAATTTGCCAACCTCGCCCTGTAGGGCAGAGACAAAAAGGTTCATTAAAAATGAGACCTCCTCGGCAGGCCGACGCCAGTTTTCTGAAGAAAAAGCAAACAGGGTCAGGTACTCGATGCCCTGTGCAATGCAGGCTTTCACCATCGCACGAACGGTATCAACGCCTCGCTTATGACCCGCCACTCGCGGCAAGAAACGCTTTTTTGCCCAGCGTCCATTGCCATCCATAATCATGGCAACATGACGTGGGATATCGCTGACAGAGGGAACAGCCTGGGTTGAACTTGTGAATTTTGCCATGAGAGCTTCTTCTCAGTTCGGGCAGGAAAGGACTATGACACGGGTTAAAGCAGGTCAAACGACCATCAAGTCTTTTTCTTTATCGGCTAGCAGCTTGTCCACCTCATGCACAGAGCGATCAGTCAATTTTTGGATATCGTCTTGTGCACGACGTTCGTCATCTTCAGAAATTTCTTTACTCTTTAACGCATCCTTAAGATGCGTATTAGCATCGCGGCGTAAATTGCGTATGGCAATCTTGGCATTTTCACCTTCATGCTTTACCACTTTGATCAAGTCGCGACGCCGCTCCTCGGTCAAGGCCGGCATTGGCACACGGATCACATCTCCTTGTGTCGCCGGGTTTAGCCCCAGATCAGCATCCCGAATGGCTTTTTCAACCTTGGACACCATGGGTTTTTCCCACGGCTGCACACCAATGGTTCGCGCATCGAGCAGAGTGATATTTGCCACTTGGTTGATCGGCATCAGCGAACCATAATAATCGACCTGAACATGATCCAGTATGCCCGTATGCGCCCGGCCAGTGCGTACTTTGGCCAGATCAGCTTGCAACGACTCCAGACTTTTTTGCATTTTTTGTTCGGTGATTTTTTTTAGCTCGGGGATCATCAAAAGACTCCTGAATTAAACGCTTTCATACGTGCTGCACATGGCCTAACAGATTTAAACGTGAACCAGTGTTCCTTCGTCTTCGCCCATCACCACCCGCAAAAGCGCGCCTGATTTAAAAATTGAAAACACATTGATTGGCAGCTTTTGGTCACGGCACAAGGCAAATGCAGTCGCATCCATGACAGCGAGATTACGTTGAATCACTTCATCAAAACTGATGCGTGCAAACCGCGTTGCCGCAGCATCCTTTTTAGGATCCGCAGTATAAATACCATCAACCTTTGTTGCTTTCAATACAATTTCAGCGCCAATTTCCGCACCGCGCAGCGCTGCGGCGGTATCTGTCGTAAAAAAGGGATTGCCCGTACCCGCAGCAAAAATAACGACTTTACCTTCTTCAAGGTAACGAATTGCCTTGCCACGAATATAGGGCTCAACCACTTGGTCAACATTGAGCGCAGACTGCACACGGGCAGCAAGCCCGGCCTGGCGCATGGCATCTGACAATGCCATGCCGTTCATCACCGTCGCCAACATGCCCATGTAATCTGCTGTCGCTCGATCCATGCCGGTAGCCACACCCGACATGCCACGGAAAATATTGCCTCCGCCAATAACCACACCGACCTCAACTCCCAGATCGACCACACCTTTAATTTCAGCCACAATGCTATTGAGCATCGGGGTATTGATGCCATAAGCATCACCCCCCATTAGCGCCTCGCCCGAAAGCTTGAGCAAAATACGGCGAAATTTCAGTTCGGCCATGTACTACTTGCTTCCGGCAGCGGCGGCTTGAGCAGCAACTTCAGCGGCAAAGTCTGTCACTTTTTTCTCGATGCCTTCACCCACGACATACAGAGCAAAACTGGCCACTGAAGCACCCTTGGCTTGCAAAAGCTGCTCGATGGTTTGCTTACCATCTGCGGCTTTAACGAATACCTGGCCTAGCAAAGTGACATCGCGCAAATATTTTTGCACCGTGCCTTCAGCGATTTTTTCCAACATCGCTTCAGGCTTGCCTGATTCACGCGCTTTCTCCACGGCGATACGACGCTCTGTTTCCAACAGTTCAGCAGGAACTCCGGAGGCATCCAGCGACTTTGGTTTAGATGCTGCAATATGCATCGCAATATCCTTAGCCAAAGTTTCATCGCCACCCACCATATCCACCATGACTCCAATTTTTGAGCCACCATGAATATATGAAGCCAGCTTACCTTTTGCCTCAAAGCGCACGAAACGCCGCAAGCTCATGTTTTCGCCAATTTTCCCAACCAACGCCATGCGCACAGACTCAACTGTGCCGCCGTTCAACTCTAGCGCAGATAACGCAGCAACATCCGCCGGATTTTTTGTGGCAACCAAAGCGGCGCAATCAGCAGCCAGCTTCAGAAAGTCATCATTCTTGGCAACAAAATCAGTTTCCGAGTTGATTTCCAGAATACTGCCCAACTTGCCATCAGCGCTGATATGCATGGCAACCACACCTTCAGCCGCGACGCGACTTGCCGCCTTGGATGCCTTGCTACCGAGCTTAACGCGCAGAATTTCTTCTGCTTTATCCATTTCGCCATTGGCTTCTGTTAGCGCTTTTTTGCACTCCATCATGGGTGCATCGGTCTTTTCGCGCAGTTCCTTGACCATACTTGCGGTAATTTCCGCCATCTTTGACTCCTGATTCAATCAAATACAACACATCAAAAAACGGGGGGGCCTTATAGATAAATCACCTAAAGAGCCCCCCGCCATAACCCGCAAAAATCAATTACGCTGCGGATGCATCCTCTTCATCTACTTCAATAAATTCTTCTTCGCCCGCAAGTTCCTGAACCAGATCACCCATCGCCTGATTTTTACCCTCCAGAACAGCGTCAGCCATACCGCGAGCATATAAGCGAATCGCACGCGTGGAGTCATCGTTACCAGGAATGACATAATCAACA
>JALRCC010000109.1 GCA_023257495.1 Rugosibacter sp.
AACTCGGAAGGAATAACGTCAATCTCAAAAACATCTTTGCGCTGTTCAACAATGCCTTCACTCAGACTAAAGCCTAGCGCAAAATCTTCCAGATCAGCAGGTGTTGCGAGCATCACGGTATGCGCAATACCGTTGTACTCAAAGGCAACAGGAATTTCTTCCGCAATACTGTCGACCTGTGTTTTCCTTACCGAGCTTTGCAGCCGAATGACCGGCAGCTCAACCGTCGCTTTCACGACGAAAGGCTTGTCTCTTGGGCCTGCGCCAGCAACTGCTCCTGCTCAGCGGTGAAGCGGGCGAACTCTTTTTGCCATTGTGAGGCTTGCGAAGTTTGTGCCACGCGCACCAACTGCACGGCGGTTACCTTGTATTCCGGACAATTTGTCGCCCAGTCAGAGTTATCGGTCGTGATCACATTGGCACCGGATTCGGGAAAGTGGAACGTGGTATACACCACGCCAGGCTGCACCCGTTCGGTAAGTGTTGCGCGCAGCACGGTTTGCCCGGCGCGAGATTCGATACCTACCCAGTCATTCTCCTGGATTCCTCGTTCCTCTGCGTCATGCGGATGAATCTCGAGTACATCTTCGGCACAAAAGTCGGTGTTGGCGGTACGGCGAGTTTGTGCCCCGACGTTGTATTGCGACAGCACGCGCCCCGTGGTCAGCAGCAACGGAAAGCGGCGTGTGACTTTTTCATCCGTCGGCACATATTGCGTAATCAAAAACCGCCCCTTGCCACGCACGAATTTATCAATATGCATGGTCGGCGTACCATTTTGCGCAGCCTCATTGCACGGCCATTGCAAGCTGCCAAGACGATCCAGTTTCTCATAGCTCACGCCGGAAAATGTAGGTGTCAAAGACGCGATCTCGTCCATGATCTGCGACGGGTGTTTGTAGTGCATCGGATAGCCCATGGCATTGGCCAGCGCCATCGTCGCTTCCCAATCGCCCTTGCCCGACAGCGGTGGCATGACTTGCCGCACGCGCGAAATACGCCGCTCGGCATTGGTGAAGGTGCCATCTTTTTCAAGGAAGGATGAGCCCGGCAAAAAGACGTGTGCAAACTTGGCGGTCTCGTTCAGAAACAAGTCCTGCACCACGATGCACTCCATGGCCAACAACGCGGCAGTCACGTGTTGCGTGTTGGGGTCGGACTGGGCAATATCCTCACCCTGGCAATACAAGCCTTTGAAGCTGCCATCCAGCGCGGCTTCAAACATGTTCGGGATACGCAAACCCGGCTCAGGTTGAATCGCCACGCCCCAGTGGCTTTCAAACAAGGTTCGTGTAATGGTGTCTGACACATGCCGATAACCCGGCAGCTCATGCGGGAAAGAACCCATATCACATGAACCCTGCACGTTATTCTGCCCGCGCAGCGGATTCACCCCCACGCCTTCGCGCCCCACGTTGCCTGTCGCCATCGCCAGATTGGCAATTGCAATCACCGCCGTTGAGCCTTGCGAATGCTCGGTCACACCCAGCCCATAGTAGATGGCACCATTGCCAGCCGTGGCATACAGCCTGGCCGCAGCGCGCACATCTGCAGCTGGTACGCCCGAGTCGGCTTCCAGTGCTTCGGGTGAATTAGCGGGTCGCGCCACAAATTCACGCCACTGATCAAACATCTTGGGCTCGCATCGTGCGGCAACAAAAGCTTCATCCACCAAGCCTTCGGTAACGATCACGTGCGCTAAAGCCGAGAGCACAGCCACATTGGTGCCCGGACGCAATTTGAGATGGTGTGCGGCTTTGATGTGTGGCGAGCTCACCAGATCAATTGCTCGCGGGTCGATCACGATCAACTGTGCGCCTTCACGGATACGCCGCTTCATGCGCGAGGCGAACACCGGATGGCCATCCGTTGGATTCGCCCCGATCACCATGATGACATCGGCTTTTTCAACGGATTTAAAGGTCTGCGTTCCCGCCGATTCACCCAGCGTTTGCTTCAAGCCATAGCCAGTAGGCGAATGGCATACGCGCGCGCAGGTATCCACATTATTGTTGCCAAACGCTGCGCGCACCATTTTTTGCACGAGGTAATCTTCTTCGTTGGTGCAACGGGATGAAACCAACCCGCCTATAGAATTTTGACCATATTTTTGCTGAATGCGGCGGAACTCGGATGCAGCGTAGTTGACCGCCTCATCCCACGATACTTCACGCCAGGGGTCGGTGATCTTCGTGCGTATCATCGGTTGGGTGATGCGATCCGGGTGGCTGGCGTAACCCCAGGCAAAACGGCCTTTCACGCAGGCATGGCCTTCGTTTGCACCGCCGTCTTTCCACGGCACCATGCGTACCACCTCAGCGCCTTTCATTTCTTACCACCTTTCTTTAATCTTTCTAGGAACTCCTGTGTTTCTGTCTTTGCCTTTGGCTCAACCCTGTTGTACTTGCCTTCAAGTATCTTGACGAAGTTGTTAGGATTGAATATCCAATCGAAGTTGT
>JALRCC010000206.1 GCA_023257495.1 Rugosibacter sp.
TGCCGGCATTGATCAGATCCTCATCTTCATCCCCGGGGGCCGGTGCCGGGCCCATGCCGAGTATGCCGTTCTCACTGTGCAAGAAAATCTCTTTGGCAGCATCAAGATGATTGGCCACAAGGGTGGGCAAGCCAATGCCCAGATTCACATAAGCGCCCTCGGGAATGTCGCGTGCGACGCGCTGCGCGATCTCATCGCGTGTAAAGCGTTTCATGACTGATTTCCTGCCTTGATGATTCTTTGAACGAAAATCCCCGGGGTGACGATCACTTCCGGATCAAGTTCGCCGAGATCGACCACTTCATCCACCTGAGCGATCGCACATTTGGCGGCCATGGCCATGATGGGACCGAAATTGCGCGCTGCCTTTCGGTAGACGAGATTGCCCCAGCGGTCGCCTTTGAGCGCTTTGATCAAGGCGAAGTCGGCATGAATCGGCGATTCCAGAACGTAGGACCGGCCGTCAATCACGCGCGTCTCCTTGCCTTCTGCGAGCAAAGTGCCAAAACCAGTGGGCGTAAAAAATCCGCCAATGCCGGCACCTGCGGCACGAATGCGTTCGGCAAGATTGCCCTGCGGGGTAAGCTCCAGCTCTATTTTCCCCGCCCGGTAAAGTCCATCGAACACATGGGAATCAGCTTGCCGGGGAAATGAACAAATGATCTTTCGAACCCGACCTGTGGCCAGCAGCGCGGCCAATCCGGTGTCGCCATTACCCGCATTGTTATTGACGATAGTCAGATCACGCGCACCCTGATCAATAAGTGCGTCAATCAGTGGCTTGGGCATGCCGGCGTTGCCGAAGCCGCCAATCATCACGGTAGCACCATCGGGTATGCCGGCAACGGCATGCGCGAGGTCTGGGACAATCTTATTGACCACGACATCTCCTGCAACAAAACTTTATTGATAAACAGACCAACATGATCTCCAATCCATCCGATTAATATTTTCCGAAATAAATCTCGGTACCCGCCATGACACTTGGCAGAGGAATAAGGCCATCCCCGACACAGGGGCCATCGACGCACTTTCCATCGTCAAAATTGAAAAACGCAGTGTGATGGGCGCACATGATCAAGCCATCCAAGGTGACAAATGTCTGAGGCTCATAATTCAGCGGTAATGAAAAATGCGGACAAAAATTGACATAGGCCCAAACCTGATCGGCGCGGCGCAGGAGGAGAATCCTGAAATTCTCTTTCCCGTCCCCGAAGCTGACCTCCCTGCCACCCTGATCCGGGATATCGTCTAGGGCGCACAGATGAGTGCCCTCGGCCGGACAATCTGGATGATCCCGCCAATTCAACGCGTCGTCTCCGGTACTTCAGCGGTCGTCGGAACGCCCAGTGTCCACGCCCACGGGCGTATTTCCACGGACTTGAACACCCCAGCCTGAGAGTAAGGATCGTCTGCGACGAAATCGGAAACTGCAGCGATGTCATCTGCCTCTACCACCAGCAATGTGCCGTTCATATCCTCCCCCTGAGTTGTCAGGGTTGGGCCACCCAGGTGTACTTTGATCTGATGATTGCCAGGGTTCCTCAAGTAGGTCCGGTGTACTGGTCTGACGTCTTTTCTGACGGACGCCATTCCCGGTGCATCTGTGGCTAGAACAAGAAAAAACATCATTACTCTCCTCAAGCTTCCGGTTCAAGCACAAAGTCGTAAACGACTTTCCACTCGTCACCCACTTTTTCGTAATCGATCACAAGTGAATTTTTCACGCCGAACACCGCATCGGATTCAAGATACGGATCGCCCTCGGTGAAAAGCTGAGTCACGACAGGCTTGTAGCCCGGGGCAACGACGATGAAGTGAATATGCGCAGGTCGATACGGATGGCGACCAAGCTTGTCGAGCAGTTTTCCGACCGGCCCATCCGTGGGTATGCCATAGCAGACAGGTTTGAGTGTGCGAAAGCGGTAGCTTCCGTCACCTGCCACCGAGACTTTGCCGCACAAATGGTATTTCTCGGCTTGACTGTCCTGCACGTGATACAGACCATTGGGCGCGGTCTGCCACACATCCAGCGTGGCTGAGGCCAGCGGCTGACCGTCGGTGCTGCGCACGCAACCACTAACCACCACCCCCGGTCCCTGCCCTGGGGCGAGATCGGCGCCCGTATGCTTTTCCGGCGCACCCTCGACATAAAAGGGACCGAGCACACTTGATTCGGTAGCGCCGGCTGGTTTGCGGTTATTGATGGCATCCATCAGCATGGATACTCCCAGCGTGTCCGAGAGCAGTATGTATTCTTGCCGCACGTCGTCGCACATATGGCCCGTCTGCGTCAGAAACTGTATCGCGCTGAACCATTCTTGCGGTGTCGGCTCTACCTCACGAACCATCGCATGCAGATGCCTGATCACCGATGACATGACCTCTTTGAGTCGCGGATCCTGACAGGCCTCCAGTCGGGCGAGGACAGCATCGGTCAGGTTGTGTTCTGTCAGATTGCGCATATCAGTCTCTCACTTTCAAGTATCGATGGGTCGGGAACAGTGACCAGCCATAGCGGCGATGTACTGCGCCCCACAGGCCGTCACGAAAAAACAAGGTGACCAATATAGCGATCAGTCCCAGACCAACCAGATACCAGCTACCGTAATCACTAAAAAATTTATTCAGGAACCAGAAAAGCAGTGCGCCCAGAATCGGACCCTCAATGCGTCCGATACCACCGATCACCACCATGAAGATCGCAAATGCACTCCAGTTAACGGAAAACGCCGCATCAGGCGAGATGCGCAGATTGCTCACGAAATAAAGGGCGCCGGCAAGCCCTGCGCCGGCAGCAGCGATCAGATAAACCGCCAGCTTCATGCGACGCACGTCCACACCTTGCGAAGCGGCAGCCATTTCATTATCGCGAATGGCCAGCAGTGCCAAACCCCGTTTCGAGCGCAGAAAAAGATAGACGCCGGTGATGACAGCGACGACACAGGCCAGTGCAATCCAGTAGGTCGTAGATTCCCGCACGGCTTTTTCTATGTCGCGCAGAGCAATCAGAGACGTACCCGAACCGCCACCCACCCAGTGCAGGTTCGCAAACGACAAGCGAAATACCTCGGCGATGACCCAGGTGCCTATCGCAAAATATCCTCCTTGCAGCCGAAACGCGAGCAATGAAACCGGGTAGGCAATCAGGGCGGTCATGGCTGCGGCCACTGGAATCGCGACAAAAGGATTGACACCTGCCTCGTTACCAAGAATGAGCATGACGTAGCCACCAAAACCAAAGAATGCCTGCTGCCCAATACTGACCATCCCGCCATAGCCGGCGAGCAGATTCCACATCATCGCAAACAGAAAGTAGCAGCTGATCTCGACCACTTCACGCATCCAGCTCGACTCGCCCCAGAACGGCAGCGACGAAGAAACCAGTACCAGCAGCGCTGCAATGGGTAGTAACCACGTAGAAAAACGATTGCTGCGCACCACCTCATAGGCTGGCATCACCGATGTCGATACCGTTGAATTCATCGCTTACCTCGTTTTGGGGAACATGCCCTGGGGCCGCACCAGCAACACCGTCAAAAAGGTCAGATGACCAAACCAGATGCCCCAGCCGGGATCGAAACGAAAACCTATCTGCTGCGCGACACCGAGCAACAGCGCGCCGAGCAAAGTGCCCAAGAAAGATCCCATGCCACCGATGATGACGGCCTCGAATGCGAATAGCAGAAGCAAGGGCCCATCACTGGGAGCGACTGTTGTTCGCATGGCCTGAAGCGTGCCCGCAATCGCAATCAATACAAATGCCAGCCCGGTTGCCTGTGCATACACGATGGCGGGCCGTATGCCCATGAGACGCGCTGCTTCACTGTCATCGGATACGGCTCTGAAAGAACGCCCCAGTGGTGTGAATGAAAACAGCGCCTGCAAACCCATGGTTGCCAATAACGCGACCGCCAGTGTCAGCAAGGGCAACGT
>JALRCC010000088.1 GCA_023257495.1 Rugosibacter sp.
CACATGATCGAAATTAAAAAAGTCACTCTCCGTCACCTGCCGCGCACGCAGTGGTGCCAGGTCATAACCGCGCCTGGCGGCCGCTGCAATGGCACGCCGATCCGGCGGCTCGCCTTTGTGATAGCCGATGGTGCCCGCAGAATCAAACGTGAATAAATGCCCCATGCCCTGCTTTTCCGCCAGCGCCCGCGCCACCCCTTCGGCAGTGGGCGAGCGACAAATATTGCCCGTACAAACAAAAAGTATTCTTTGTTGAATCATCTGACACACCTAAAAAAAGACCTTGCAGCCATGCCTATCAGCCCTGCACCTTCATCCAGCTGAAGCAAAGGTTTGATAGTATGAGCGGCTGAAGTAAACCATATGCAAATAAAAACATTCAAACACTGACACCCTACCATGCCAGACACTAACGTCAAAACAAGCGCCAAAACAAACGCATCAACAAACAAGACCAATCAGCCCCCTGTGATTCCTGTCCTGCTTTGTGGCGGTTCCGGCACACGGTTATGGCCGCTGTCAAGATCACAGTATCCCAAGCAGTTTTTGCGGTTGCTGGGCGAACATTCCTTATTACAAGCCACCCTGCTGCGACTCAAGGACTTTCCGGGATTAGGTCGACCCGTGTTGATCACCAATGAGGCGCATCGCTTTCTGGTCGCCGAGCAAGTCCGCGAAATTGGTATCGAGGCCGATATTCTGCTTGAACCCGCCGCCCGCAACACCGCCCCGGCGCTGGCCGCCGCAGCGCAGTGGTGCCGTCGTGACGGCCAGGCACCGTTGCTGCTGGTATTGCCTTCCGACCATGTAGTCACCGACATCGCTGCCTTTCAAAAAGCCGTGACATTGGGCCTACCCCACGCCGCCGCCGGGCGCTTCGTCACCTTTGGCATCACCCCCGAACGCCCCGAGACAGGCTATGGCTACATCCGCCGGGGCGCTGTCATCGCCGATGGATTTGCCATTGATCGCTTTGTTGAAAAACCGGATTCAATCACCGCGCAAAGTTATCTTGATTCCGGCGAATACTATTGGAACAGCGGCATGTTCCTGTTTCGCGCCGATCGCTATTTGCACACCCTGAACCGCCTGGCACCGGACATCGTGGAACCCGCCCGCAATGCGGTTGATCGCGCGCGCCGCGATCTGGATTTCATTCGTCTGGATAGCGAAACCTTTAGCACGTGCCGCGCCGACTCGATTGACTACGCGTTGATGGAAAAAACCGATGATGGCATTGTCATTCCGCTTTCCGCCGGATGGAACGACATTGGCGCATGGGATACCCTGTGCCGTAGCGCCAGCGCCGACTTTAACGGCAATACCTGTAGCGGCGATGTCATCGCCCATGATTGCAACAACAACCTGATCCGCGCCGAATCACGGCTGGTCACAACCATTGGCCTCACCGACATGGTGGTGATCGAAACGGCGGACGCCGTGCTCATCACCCCGAAAAGCCGCACCCAGGACGTCAAGAAAATCGTCGAACAATTACAGCGCGATGGCCGCACCGAAAGCGATTTGCACACCCACGTCCATCGCCCCTGGGGCAGCTACCAAGGCATTGTCCAGGGCGAGCGCTACCAGGTCAAACGCATTATCGTCAAACCCGGCAAGCAGCTCTCGCTGCAAAAACACCATCACCGCGCCGAGCACTGGATCGTGGTCAAGGGCACAGCCCAGGTCACCCGTGGCGAAGACATCCTGTTGCTTGCCGAAAACGAATCCACCTACATTCCATTAGGTGTCGTGCATCGACTGGAAAACCTGGGCAAAATTGATCTGGAAATGATCGAAGTGCAATCCGGCGGCTATCTGGGAGAAGATGATATTGTGCGGCTGGAAGATATTTATGGGCGGACGACATAATGTCCTGGCAATCGGTCACGTCTGTCCCATTCCATACTCTGCATGCCATTTCCCTAAGGGTGGCCTGAAAAACAGGCCTGATCATGCAACGTTAACACTGGAGGAAAGATGCACACAAATTCCAGATTATTGTTTGAGAAATACGCATTACCGTTGTTGAAATCCGGGATGAAAATTCTGGAGATTGGCCCCGACGCTTTCCCATCGACTTACCATGGTTTAGCTAAAGAACTGTCGCTTGAGTGGCACACTCTCGATATTTACGATAGCCCGCATCTAACATATCCGAATAGCAGCCAGTATTCCTTCGCGATTCCCGATGAATCCTACGATGTCATACTCTCGGGTCAAGTCATTGAGCATGTAAAAAAACCCTGGAGATGGATGCCGGAATTGGCAAGGGTCACAAAGGTGGGCGGATTGATAATAACGATCAATCCAGTCAGCTGGATTTACCATGAAGCACCGGTTGATTGTTGGAGAATTTACCCTGAAGGCATGCAAGCCCTCTACGAAGATTCCTCCCTAACAGTGTTACTTTCCCGCTGGGAATCCATGGAAACGCCGCATTTCCGTAGGCATCTTCCAGGCATTTCACGCGAGTGCCAAAGCCGGAAAAGGCGAATTGTTTATGACATGCTCGGCAGATTCGGCTTTCCGGTCGAGCGTTCTTACGACACCGTAACCATCGGAAGGAAGGATGAGCAATCCTGACAAGCACTATAGCGAAGCAGGCAACAGGTCAAGCCAGGGCAAACCGGCTTTTAAAGCTTTTAAAGTTTGCTCCTTTATCTCTTCAACACATGCCGTTCGATCAACACCAGATAGCAAAGACAGGCAAACATCATCAGGGTCATCCCGCCCAATAGCAATGTTCCCGCCTGAAACCCGGCGATCCAGTAATGCCCTTGCAAGCGCAGTATCCCTGAAACAGCACTGAGCAGTACCCCGGCCACCGCCGCTAACCGACCCAACCACCGCAAGATCATCGACTCCATGACTACCTCCTTGTTGATTGAACAGACCGTGGGTAAATCTACACGAAAAAAACTCGGCGCTGATGAAACAACTGCGCTACAAGACGGTCGAGCAAGAAACGCTCTGCTTTGCAGATCTGGGATATCCGCTTCGCGGGCAGGTCTCCTCGCCGTAACGGATGGCAAGACGGCGCGCTGGAGCAGATCGCTCGCCGTTTGCGCCCTGGCTGTCTTCCTGTACCCTGCCGCCTTCGCCGCACCGGATGACACGCTGCCCGACACCGCCCCGTATCTTGGGGAAATCCGCCGTGCGCCCAACGGCGAATTGATCGTCGTCCCGGCAAAACCCGAGCCGCAGGTTTCTCCTGCACCAGTGGATGCGCTCCCTGGCGGCAAGGCCACAAGCGCGACGGGCCGCCTTATCAGCGTTGGTCCCACTGCCCGCATCCATACCATTGCCACGGCAGCAGCGCTGGCGCGCAACGGCGATACGATCGAAATCGCCGCTGGCGATTACCCGCAGGATGTGGCCGTCTGGACGCAGAATCATCTGACGATACGTGGCGTAGGTGGCCGGGTGCGTTTGCTGGCCAACGGCGCGAGTGCCGAACAAAAAGCACTCTGGGTTGTGCGTGGCGGAAAAATCATCATCGAGAATATCGAGTTTTCCGGCACCCGCGTGGCGGATAAAAACGGCGCGGGCATCCGCTTTGAAGAAGGCGACTTAACCATCCGCCACTGCCGCTTTCTCGACAATGAAAATGGCCTGCTTAGCGCCAGCAATCCGGAATCGACACTCACCATCGAAAACAGTGAGTTCGGCCATAACGGTGCAGGCGACGGCTACAGCCACAACCTGTACGTTGGCGCGATCAAAAAACTGCGCGTCACCGGCAGCTATTTTCACCACGCCAACGTCGGCCACCTGCTCAAAAGCCGCGCGCGGGAAGACCACATTCTCTACAACCGGCTGACCGATGAAACCGGCGGCCGCGCCAGTTATGAGCTGGAATTTCCCAATGGCGGCACGGCGTATGTCATCGGCAACATCATCGAGCAAAGCGCTACAACCGAGAATCCGTCATTGATTTCATTTGGTGCCGAGGGTTACAAGACCCCAACGAACGCGCTTTACCTGATCAACAACACCCTGGTGAATCACCGGCCCGCAGGCGGAACTTTTCTGGTCGTCAAACCCGGCTCGATCAACGTCACCGCCTACAACAACCTGTTGCTGGGCAAGCGGCCACTGAATACCGGCATCGATGGGGTGTTCATCAACAACCCGAACGTCGAAGCCGGTAGCTTTGTACTGGCCGACCGTCATGATTACCGCATCATCAAAGACAGCGGACTGGAGCGGACCTACGTTTCACCACCCGTAATCACGGGCATCAACCTCGCCCCGCAACAGGAATATGTTCATCCTGCCGCAACCCGTCTGTTGCCAGGCACCCCGACCCTCCCGGGGGCACGGCAAACCATGCAACCGGATAATCCCTACTGACCAAGAAGAAACGCGACGAGAGAAAACTCGGCGCGCATCGCCATACCAACCGAAACCTTGCCCCCATGACACCATCTCGCACCACCATGCAAAAAACCGGCTACGTGCCAGGAATCGATGGCCTGCGCGCAATTGCTGTTCTTTCTGTCATCCTGTTTCATTTGGATTCCGCGATTTTGCCTGGCGGGTTTTCGGGCGTTGATATTTTCTTTGTCATCTCCGGCTACGTCGTTAGCGGAAGCCTTGCAAAAGAAAATCAATCCAATTTTCTTCAGTTTTCAATTAACTTTTATGCCCGCCGTATTGTTCGGATATACCCGGCGCTGATTTTTTGTCTGGTACTGATGAGCATCTTGCAGACCCTGCTGGTCCCGGCATCCTGGTTGAGTACCACATCAAACAAAACAGCGATGCTGGCTTTCTTTGGCGTCAGCAACTTCGCGCTGGTTTGGTTCAGCGATGGGTATTTTTCGCCAAGAGTTGAGTTCAACGCATTCACACATACCTGGTCTCTCGCTGTGGAGGAACAGTTCTACCTGCTGTTTCCAATAGTCTTCTTTGTCTGGATGAAATGGCGGCAACGCAAGGACACCGCCGGTGTCTTTGCCAACTGGCTACTCGCGATTCTGTTGATGGTTTCTTTTCTTTATGCGTGGGTTGAAACCTCAGCACATCCGGACCGCGCTTACTATCTGCTTCCCAGCAGGTTCTGGGAATTGGCTTGTGGCGCAATGCTCTTCAAGCTGCATGCGCGAAACAAGCTCGTAACGCGCTCGGAAGTCACTGCGAGCGGGTGCATTGCAGCCGGTCTGCTGCTGATTGGCCTGGGATTTGCGTTCTCGAATCCGAAATCATTTCCTTTTCCCTGGGCGGTGTTACCGGTTGGTGGCGCGTTATTTGTTATCGCTGGCGTGGTCGGCATTGCTGACGGACCTGGCAGAAAACCTGCCATTGGCCGGGTGCTCGACAATCCAGTGATGATTTATGTCGGGAAAATATCGTACTCGTTATATTTGTGGCACTGGCCGGTTTTTGTCTTGTTCAGATGGACTGCCGGTTTGGAGAAGCCCCTCGCGATGGCTGCGGCAATAGTGCTTACCGCACTAATGAGCATCGTTTCCTACCATGCTATTGAAAAGCCGATCAGGCAAAGCAGCTTCGTTATCACGAAACCCGATTGGTATATCGTCTCGCGGGGTCTGATCATTATCGTTCTATGCGCCGCTTTCGCTGGTGCAGTCTTCAAACAACAACCGTACCTTAGCCTTAGCGTTACCAAAGACAGGAACAACTGGTATCCCGAAGCGTGGCCTGCGGGCTCTGATACCCGCTTGTCAGGGCCAAGAGCACTCGAAGGCCGCAGAATGTTTGTCATGGGCGACTCACATACGGGGGCTTACAACACCATGTTGAGAAAGCTCACCGATGAGCAAGGCGTCATCGTTCGCCAATACTCAAAAGGTGGCTGCTCCGTGGCCAATCTGCTCCGAGCCTCGACTCCGGAATGCTCCAGGTTCATCCAGGAATCCATCGCCGAGATTGAACGAGAGGCAGCACCTGGCGACATGGTTTTCCTGGCATCCCTGCGGATGAATCGGCTTGGCGATCAGTGGAAAACCTTTGATGAGCTCGAAGTATCGACCCACCAGCTGGGGTCTGAACCCTCTGCGCAGCGCTTGACTGCCTTGCGCGAGGCCGATGCCCTGATAACCCGCCTCGAGAAGGCATCGCTGATTGTTCTGATCGATGCGCCAAAACCGGTTTTCAAATCTCCCCCGTTTCGCTGTTCCGACTGGTTCAACTCTGCCAACCCCGTTTGCACCGGTGGCTTCACGATGAGTCGCAGCGATTTGCTGGAACACCGAAAGTTTGTCATGGAGTCACTGCAAACCCTGACGCACAATCACCCGCGTTTGCTGGTGTGGGACCCGTTTCCCGTGTTATGTCCTTCAGAGACTTGCTCTGCCTTCGATCAAGATGTGCCACTCTTTTTTGATGGTGACCACCTGAGCGCACACGGCAATCGTGTGCTTTACCCTTCTTTTCTTTCCATGCTTCTGTCCGCTTGGCGACCGGGTTCACTGTGAAAATAACAGCGCGGCAGAACTGGGCTCCCTATGTCCTGCCTCCCTGCATAAACAGCTAATCTAAAGGACAGCAATGGCAACTAACTCGTACTTTGCCATCACTGCTCTTCAAAGCTAGAAGAGACCGCCTATTCACCTGCCAACATACGCCTCAAGCCGCCCGCTGCTTGCGGCACAAACCACCCAGGCCAAGCAATCCAAGGCTCAACAGCGCAAGTGTTGCGGGCTCGGGCACTGCCCGGCCATCACCACTGATGGAGAGCACATCGTTGTAACAGGATGGACCCCAATGCGCGTCAACCACGCTGAATGCCTGGCCCGGTGTCAGGTTGAACAGGCTTAAATCAACAGCGACTTCCCACGTTGCATGCTGGTTGGCCGATGCCGTATTCAATGAAGCATAAAGCTGCGCCATGCCAAGCGCGGTTTGTCCGGTGGTCGCATCGAACTGCACTGCACGGGTTGAACCCAGCGCGCCAATACCCTGCAACGTAGTTCCTTGATTGACTCGCCAGACTGACCCCGCCACCTGGTCCGCCAGCGTAACTGTGCTAGTGGTATTGCCATTCGCATTGATATGGAACAGCGAACCCGCTGCCCCCTGGGTCTGCGCCGAACCGCCCACAGCACCGGCAATGCCGCCCCCCATTTCAATCACATACTGGACGCCATTGATGGAGAGAAACAGATCACCCGGCGAATACAGGGCGGCGCCATTGTCCGGGCGCTGTCCGGTAGCGATACCAAAAAACAGCGTGTTGTTACGCTGCGCCATGCCCAGAAATTCAACGTCATAATCCTGACCACCCCAGTAGGGCGTTACCTGGTAAGCATTGCTGTTGTCGTTCGTGTCTTCGCAACGGAAAAAGGCATTCTGACTGGTGCAACCGGGCGATGCATCGTTCGCGCCCGCTGTATGCGCCAGATTGCTGCCATTATTGTTGGCCAGTGTCACGCCCCAGTCGGACAAATTGCCATCGACAGTCACCGCCAGTGTCGGGATCGGCGCTGCCCAGGATGCCCCTACCGCCAAAGCACAACCCATCGCCAAGAAGGTTTTTGCAATGCGTGTTTTTCGCTGTATCGATTTTTTCATGTTGATTTGCTTTCTTTGTGCCTGAATAAAATTTTTGAGGACCATTTAACTTTCAAGAACGATAAAGCAAACAGCGTGCCATATTTAATTTTTAATATAATCAATAAGTTAAAATTAAAATTTCACATATTTCTGCTGTCATGTAAAGAATTGCGACACGCAATATATTTTTGTGCATCATCCAAACAAGCGCTTATTTTTCGCAAAAACTACCGCCTTACTCACCGTGCGATCTGCACAAATCAAGCGAGTGTCGTTCTCTCCCATCGCAACACATGGGCTCACGACACATGCTGCGCTTCATGCTTCATATTTGAGACCTACTCTTATAAAAAATCGGCGCTGGTGAGACGGTGCTGCATAATGCATATAACATGACAGCTACCCCGAACCATGCGTCCCAACATCGTGCTGCCTTTGAACCCTCTCTGGCTATTCGCCACCTTGGCCTTCATCATTTACGGCAGCCTCGTCCCGCTCGATTTTCATCCGCATTCACTGGCCTGGGCCTGGGAGAGATTTCAACAAACGCCCATGCTCAACCTCGGGATAGACAGCCGCGCCGACTGGATCGCCAATGGCGTGCTGTATCTCCCGGCGGGCTTTTTGCTGGCGGAACGCTTTGTTGGCCGTCTGCGCGGCCTAGCACTGACTGGTGCCATTCTGCTGAGTATCGTGGCACTGGCCTTGATCGCCTTCGGCGTCGAATTCACACAACTGTTTTTTCCACCGCGCACGGTATCGCAAAACGATCTTCTGGCTGAAACCATCGGTACCACACTGGGCGTTCTGCTTGCCTTGCCGTTAAGCAATCCGATCCGCCGCATGGCCGCCTTCAGGCCCACGCATGGTGCGCAAGGCGTGACGCTGCTGCTGGGCGGCTATGTGGTGGCCTACCTGGCCTACTGTTTTTTTCCTTTTGATTTTTTTATCTCTGCACCGGAAGTTTCAGCAAAGCTGGCCTCGGATCGATGGGGTCTGCTCTTCGCCGCCCATTATCATGGCAACAGCTTGCGTACCCTGCTCACGCTGGTGCTTGAAGTTGCCGCCATCATGCCCTTCGGTATGTTCATCGCGCGCCGTCGCGGTCACGCGAATCATCCCGGACAATACCCAACTACCACTCCCGCATGGATTCTGATCACCAGCGGATTACTGCTTGGCCTGGCGATCGAGGCCATTCAGTTTTTTACCTACACGGCGATCAGTCAAGGCATCTCGATTTTTACCCGTGCGCTCGGCACCTATGCTGGCGGGATGCTCTGGAACACGCTGGAAACGAAAAATCGCGTGCGCCGTTTACCACTGCGCGACCTGATTCAGTGTCATCAACTTCTGCTGACCCTGCTCTATCTGGTCAGCGTGGCTCTACTTACCGGTTGGTTCTATCGCCCCTGGGGCGACATGCAGACAGCGCTCGATGCACTGGCAAAACTCCGTTTTCTCCCGTTTTATTACCACTATTACGTCAGTGAAGCCAACGCCTTGACCAGTCTGCTGTCCGTAGCGCTGCTGTATGCGCCTCTCGGCATTCTCGCCTGGTCATCCCGACTTCCACAGCTTTTCACAATCTACCTACCCGCCGCACTCGCCAGTATGGTCGAAACGGCGAAACTGTTTTCAATCAGCACACACGCCGACCCGACCAACCTCCTGATTGCGGTCGCCACAGCGCGCCTCATCGCTCTTATCGCTGACCGGATCGTGCCCGGCGACGCCGTGCAGATGTCCGATATCACTCCACACCAGCAAAGCGACAAACAAGCCAGCGCAGCCGCTCCACAACAACCCACGCCTGCGCCGATGATGGCCGCCGCTGCGCCGCCCATTGAGAAAACGCAACCAGCTCCATTCGCTCTGCTGGCGCTGGTCGCCGCAGGCGTCACTTACTGGCTCAGCGGTTTTCCGGTGCAGCCCCTGCTCCTTGCCGGCGCGCTGATCGCCAGCGCAATCGCCGTCTGGTTCAAACCCGTTACCGCCCTGGCGATCATCCCCGCCGCGCTGCCCATCCTCGATCTCGCCCCCTGGAGCGGGCGCTTCTATCTTGACGAATTCGACGCCCTGCTTGCCATCGTATTGGCCACGGGCTACGCACGCACAACATCCAGCCGCGTGGCTCTGCACCCGGCGTTAAAAATGGCACTGGCTCTGCTACTGGCCAGTTTTCTTATCAGCACCCTGATGGCGCTCACCCCCTGGCAGATGCCCGATGTCAACGCCTTCAACAGCTACTTCAGCCCATTCAACGCACTGCGCATCGGCAAAGGTTTTGTCTGGGCAATTCTTTTCATTCAGCTCGCACAGCGGCTCAACAGCAACCCCGCCAAATCCTTCCAGTGGTTTGCCTGGGGCATGACGCTCGGCCTGGTTGCGGTCGTCATGGTCATGGTGCGCGAAAAAATACTGTTCGGCGGGC
>JALRCC010000144.1 GCA_023257495.1 Rugosibacter sp.
AGGCCAATGACTTCATAGCCTTGTTGTTTGAGCAGCAAAGCAGCGACCGCTGAATCGACGCCACCTGATAGACCAACGACTATCTTTCCTTTGTTACTTTTAGGCATCAGGCCCTCCGTAGTTAAACCATTCAGCAAGTGGCAGAATAACGGCGGGTTGACCGTTATCCACGTACCAGCTATCTACTGCAAATCGAGGCTGCTGAGCGGTTGTAGCCGATGTCATGGCAGCTGCACTTGGCATGGCAAGCGGCAACTCTTCGATCGTTGCAGTCAAATGCTGAAATATCCAGCCGCGTCGCGTGGTGGCAATGACGCGATGAAAGTGTAGTGCGTGGTGCTGCACGAGTAAGCGAAGAAATCGCGTAGTGGTGGTCGAGTGATCAATGCAATCCATGGATCCTTGCACACCGGCATCGGCATAGTTGCCACCACGGTCGGCATGAATGGGGGTTTGTTTTCCTGCCCAGGCGTAAAGCATCCCGATCACTTGTGCCAGCACAATGCGCTCTTCGTTCGCATTGTGTGCCGCGGCTAATGTCTGTGTGATGCTGTTTAATTGTTGCGCAGAAAAATTAACAGTGGCTTGTGTGGCGCAGCCGTAATTGAAACAGACAGAAACCGATTCGGAAAGCGATTCATCGGCATACGCGGCAAACGATAGGGTGGCTATCAGCGCAAGCAGGAAAAAAAAGCGATGCATGGCGGATGCGTAGCGCTGCCTAGCCCTGTCGCCTGCTATGCGTAATGCCGAATGATTTCCAGCGGAAATCGTTGACCATGCAGATAGTCAGTCACACATTGCCAGATTAACGGGCTGCGATGACGAGCCTGGGTGGCCTGAATTTCTTCTGGTGTCATCCACACGGCGCGAATGATGCCTTCATCAAGCGTCCGGTGTGCGTCATGCTCACCCAATATGCCGGCAAAGGCAAAGCGCAGGTAGGTGATGTCCTGCTGTGGGCGAGGCCATTGGTAAATGCCGACAAGCGCGGTGGGTGTAAAGCCCCAGGCGGTTTCTTCCAGCGTTTCGCGCGTGCAGGCGGCAACGAGGGATTCGCCTTCATCGAGATGGCCCGCCGGTTGGTTTAAACGCAAACCATCAACCGTTTCTTCTTCGACCATTAAAAATTGCCCGGCACGCTCTATGAGTGCGGCAACGGTCACATTCGGCTTCCAGGGACAAGTCATTGTGCGAGGGTGATGATTATTAGTGGGCGTATTTTAGCGCCCCTGTTAAAATCATTGTTTCAACTAACCGATTGCTGGAGATACCCCATGTCCATGGCCGACCGCGACGGCTTCATCTGGTACGACGGAAAACTCGTCCCCTGGCGTGAAGCCAACACCCACGTTTTGACCCATTCACTGCATTATGGCCTTGCCGTCTTTGAAGGCGTGCGTGCGTACAAAACCGTTTCTGGTACAGCCATTTTCCGTTTGCAAGAGCACACGGATCGCTTGTTTAGTTCAGCGCACATCTATCGCATGCCTATGCCATGGGATAAAGCCACGTTGATGGAAGCACAAAAGGAGGTCGTGCGCGCCAATCAGCTGGAATCCTGCTACGTTCGCCCGATTGCGTTTTATGGCTCGGAAAAAATGGGCGTCTCGCCACGTGGTGCGCAAACCCATGTAGCTATCGCTGCCTGGCCCTGGGGGGCTTATCTGGGTGAAGATGGCCTGGAAAAAGGCATTCGTGTCAAAACGTCAAGCTATGCACGGCATCACGTGAATGTGAATATGTCACGGGCGAAATTTTCCGGCACTTATGCCAATTCGATTTTGGCCAACATGGAAGCCACCGAAGATGGTTACGATGAAGCTTTGCTGCTGGACGTGGATGGTTTTGTTGCCGAAGGTGCCGGAGAAAACCTTTTCATCGTCAAGAACGGCGTGATCTACGAGCCGGAAATTGCTTCCGCACTGATTGGCATCACGCGGAGTTCGGTGATTACCCTGGCCAACGAGCTGGGCTACCAAGTGATTGCCAAACGGTTGACACGCGATGACATCTACATTGCCGATGAAGCATTTTTCACGGGCACTGCGGCTGAAGTCACGCCGATTCGCGAGCTGGATAACCGCACGATTGGCAAGGGGGTGCGTGGCCCGGTGACAGCGCGTTTGCAAGAACTGTTTTTTGATGTGGTCAATGGCCGGGTACCCGCTCATGCCGATTGGCTCACGCCAGTGTGAGGTTTTTTGCCATGAGTGCTACCGACAACACAAACGACCGTAAGCGCGAAGTTATGATTACCGCAACGGATTTGCCGCTCGCCTGCCCGCGCCCGGATTCGCCCCTGTGGGCGCGGCATCCACGGGTATACATTGATGTACTCAAGGCACCGTCGGGTGAAGCGGCGTGCCCTTATTGCGGCACGCTGTACCGCTTTACCGGCGCGCGGCCAACCGGCCATCACTGATGGCATCACTCATGCCGCCACTAGTAATTTTTTGCACGTGAAAGTTCTCGTTGTCGCACCCTCCTGGATTGGCGACACGGTGTTGTCGCAGCCCCTGCTGACGCTCATCAAGCAGCAGCATCCTTCAGTGCGTATTGAGGTGTTGGCCCCTGACTGGGCGGCTGCGTTATTGACGCGCATGGCCGAAGTGGATGCTGTCCTGCCAAGCCCTTTTGCGCATGGTGAGTTTGATTTTTGGGCCCGTCATGCCTTGGGTCGCCGTCTTCGCAGCGCCGACTTTTCGTGTGCCTATGTGCTGCCTAACTCATGGAAGTCCGCACTGGTGCCTTTTTTCGCGCGCATCCCGCAGCGCATTGGTTATCACGGTGAGGCGCGCTATGGTTTGCTCACCGAGCGGCATCGATTGAATAAGATATTACATCCCCAGTTGGTGCAACGCTATGCGGCCATGGCTGGCCCTTTGCCAGAGGTGTTGCCACGTCCTGCGCTACTTTCTTCTCCCGTGCAGCAAACGGTCGCGCGTCAGGCATTGGGGTTGCCAGAGCAAGGCGCGCCGGTGATTTTTTGTCCGGGAGCAGAGTACGGCCCTGCCAAGCGCTGGCCTGCCTGGCACTTTGCCAAGCTCGCACGGCGTATTGCTGCGATGGCTTCCCCTGACACACCCATCTGGCTGTTAGGCTCAAGTAAGGATATGGCTTTGGGCGAGCAAATTGTTCAAGCATCCGATGGCGCAGCGGTTAATCTGTGTGGCAAAACATCACTCGATCAGGCGATTGATTTGGTTGCCACCGCGCGTGCCGTGGTAACCAATGATTCTGGCCTGATGCATGTGGCTGCAGCGCTGGATCGTCCGCTGGTTGCCCTGTATGGTTCCTCTTCGCCGCTGTATACGCCGCCGCTGTCATCTGTGGCGCAGATTGTGCGTAAAGACTTGCCCTGCAGTCCCTGCTTCAAGCGAGAATGTCCGCTTGGACATCTGGATTGCCTGAATGGGCTCAAGCCGGACGATGTTATTAAATATCTGTCTGTGCAGTGAGTGAGCTACCTGTATCTTTTATGAGTCCTCCCGACATCACGATCTTTGCTACGCCGCAAGATGCTGAAAACGCGTTTTATGCCGCGTTGGAAATGGGTGACTTGCAAGCCATGATGCGCGTCTGGTCTGACGATGAAGAGATTGTCTGTATTCATCCCGGTGGGTCTGTGCTTATAGGCTACGACTCGGTGCGCCAAGCTTGGCAGCGTATTTTTTTGCACAGTGGCCGGCTTAGTTTGTGGGTGGCGCAAAAAGTCGCTTTTGTCACGCCTTTTGCTGTCATTACTCATGTGCTGGAACATTTCAGCCAGGCCGGGGATGAGCGCATGAGCGCACCGGTTGCGGCAACCAATATCTACACCCGAGGCGCTGTGGGTTGGCGTATGGTGGGGCATCATGCATCGCCTGCACCGCCCGATAGCCAGCACGATATGCCGAAAGTGTTGCACTGAGCGTTTCTGTGGTCGGGTTATCCGGAAACTGCAGAAAGCCTGATTGATGAATCCCCTGGAACTCGCCAGCCCGTCTCGTTTTCAGGCCGCTCGTTGGTTGCGTGGTGCCCATCGGCAGACCATCTGGCCCTTGTTGATCAAAGGCCCGTTACCACCCTATCGGCGACAACGCTGGGATACGCCAGATGGCGATTTCATCGATCTGGATTGGGTAGATGGCGTGCCTGGCCAGCCTTGCGTTGTGCTGTTTCATGGGTTGGAAGGCAGCTCAAACAGTGCTTACGCACGCGCCCTGATGCGCGCGATACACGCCCGTGGCTGGCACGGGGTCGTGGTGAATTTTCGAGGCTGCTCTGGTGAGCCTAATCGTTTGCCACGGGCCTATCATTCTGGCGACGCCGCAGAAGTTGACTGGATTTTGCGGCGACTGCATGCGTTGCGCTGGCCTGCGCTCTTTGCAACAGGTGTCTCACTGGGTGGCAATGTCCTGCTCAAATGGCTGGCGGAAAATGCGCCTACCGATCAGGCCGCCGGTTTGCTGAATGCCGCTGCCACGGTGAGTGCACCGGTCGATTTGGCAGCAGCAGAAAGCGAGCTGGCACGTGGCGTCAAACGGGCTTATGTGCGTTATTTTTTGCGCAGCCTGATACCCAAAGCGCTCGAGAAAGCGGCGCGCTTTCCTGATTTGATGGATGCGGCCACTATCAGGCGTAGCCGCACGCTACGCGAGTTTGATGAAGCAGTCACCGCGCCACTGCATGGTTTTCGCGATGCCGTAGATTATTACACCCGAGCAAGCGCCGGGCCGTTGCTGGGCTTGATTAAGACGCCCACGCTTTTGTTACATGCGTCTGATGACCCGTTTTTACCGTTGAGTGCCATGCCCGCTGTGAGTGATTTGCCACGAGAGGTCACGCCTGATTTTCTTGCACACGGTGGTCATGTGGGTTTTGTGCAAGGCACGTGGCCTGGCAATATTGCTTGGCTGCCGCAACGCCTTCTGACGTATTTTGATTGTCATATTGTGCGTGATCTGCGCATGCCATAATTTGAACTTACCCTTAGCCCTTAGCCCAACTTATTCAAGATGAAAAATCCTGCCCCCGAAATTTTCAAAGCCTACGATATTCGCGGTATTGTTGATAAAACGCTGACTGTGGACGCCGTGCGTTTGATCGGCCAAGCGTTGGGCAGCGAAGCCAGCGACAAGGGCATCGCGGCGATTGCTGTCGGACGGGATGGCCGTCTGTCTGGCCCGGCGCTATTGGCAGCGCTGGCCGATGGCATCACTCAGGCGGGTGTCGATGTCATCGACATTGGTTGCGTGCCGACGCCGCTGAGTTATTTCGCTGCGTATGAATTAGGCACGGACAGTTGCGTGTCGGTCACCGGCAGCCATAATCCACCGGATTACAACGGCCTGAAAATGGTGCTGGCCGGCCAGACGCTGTATGGCGAGATGATTCAAAACCTGCGTCGCCGTATCGTCAGCGCCGACTTTTCTTCGGCTACAGGCGGTCGCGGCACCTTACGCCAGGCGGATGTGCGCGCCGCTTATATCGACCGCATTGTGGGCGATGTCAAACTGACGCGACCGATGAAAATCGTCATCGACAGCGGTAACGGCGTTGCCGGAGCCATTGCGCCAGAACTCTTCCGGCGTCTGGGCTGCGAAGTCATCGAATTGTTCTGCGAGGTGGATGGCCATTTTCCCAACCATCATCCCGACCCATCCAAGCCGGAAAATTTGCGTGACGTGCAACGTGCGCTGCGCGAAACCAACGCTGAGCTCGGCCTGGCGTTTGACGGGGATGGCGATCGTCTCGGTGTGGTTACCAAAGATGGCGAAATTATTTTTCCTGACCGTCAGTTGATGTTGTTCGCGGCGGATGTGCTGGCGCGAAACCCTGGTGCACAAATCATTTACGACGTGAAATGTTCGCGCTGGGTGGCCGAAT
>JALRCC010000096.1 GCA_023257495.1 Rugosibacter sp.
CAGGAAAGATTTTGCCTTATCTGGATATCCCATTTCAGCATGCCAGTCCGCGCATTCTTAAATTGATGAAGCGCCCGGCCTCGGCTGAAAAAGTTCTGGAACGCATCAAGGCCTGGCGTGAAGTCGTGCCTGATCTGACAATACGTAGCACGTTTATCACGGGCTTTCCGGGTGAAACGGAAGCTGAGTTCAATGCGCTGCTTGATTTTCTGGATGAAGCGCAGCTGGATCGCGTGGGGGCGTTTGCGTATTCACCGGTCGATGGTGCCACTGCCAATGAGCTGCCCGGAGCTTTGCCCGAGAGTGTTCGCGAGGCACGCAAGGCAACCCTGTTGCGTCACCAGGAAGATATTTCCACGCAGCGACTGGAAAGAAAAATTGGTCGTCGGATCAAGGTGCTGGTGGATGAAATCGATGAAGACGGCGCGATTGCGCGCTCTGAAGGCGATGCGCCGGATATTGATGGCCTCGTGTACATCGTGGATGGACACCATCTGACGGTTGGTGATTTCGCCGAAGTGACGGTGACTGACTGTGATGTGCATGACTTGTATGCGACGCTGCAGTGAATGCACAGCAAACGGCCTTATTAAGCCAGTTGCGCCGTATCACCAGCGCCGACTTTGTAATAACTGAAGCCGCCGCGCTCGCCCCTTTTTGCACCGACTGGCGAGGCCGTTACACAGGACAGCCATTGTGTGTTGTACTGCCAGACACCACAGAGGCTGTTGCTGCCGTGGTGAGCGCATGCACCGCAGCAGGTGTGCCTGTGGTGCCGCAAGGGGGAAACACCGGTTTATGTGGCGGGGCCACGCCGATTGGTGGTGAAGTGTTGATCAGCCTGCGGCGGCTAAATCGTATTCGAGCTGTCGATGTCGACAACAACGCAATCACCGTAGAGGCCGGGTGCACTTTGCAGGCCGTGCAGGAAGCCGCTACCTCGGTTGATCGCTGGTTTCCGTTGTCATTGGCCGCTGAAGGCAGTGCCACCATTGGCGGCAATCTGTCTACCAACGCTGGTGGCGTTCAGGTATTGCGCTATGGCAATGCACGAGATCTGACTCTGGGGCTGGAAGTGGTGCTGGCGGATGGTCGTATCTGGAATGGTTTGCGCGCCCTGCGTAAAGATAATACGGGCTATGATCTCAAGCACTTATTCATTGGTGCTGAGGGCACTTTAGGCCTGATCACGGCTGCCACACTAAAACTTTTTCCCCAGCCACAGGAAATGGCGACGGCTTGGGTCGCTGTTGCCAGTCCCTTGGCAGCGGTGCAGTTGCTGGGAGATTTACGTGCGGTTGTTGGTGACAATGTGACGGCGTTTGAACTGGTTGACCGAACATCGCTTGAGCTGGTGCTGCAGCATGTCAAGAACGCGCATGCACCATTGCAAGCTCAGCATGACTGGTATGTGCTGATTGAGTTGTCTGGCGCACAGGACAGTTTGCACAACAGGCTTGAACAGGTCTTACAAGGAAGCTTTGACAGCGGGCGGGTTAGCGATGCAGTGCTGGCGAAAAGTGAAGCACAAAGCCAGGCGCTATGGGCGTTGCGTGAAAACATTTCTGAAGCGCAGAAGATCGAAGGCATTTCCATCAAGCATGACATTGCGTTGCCTGTCTCGCATATTGCTGCGTTTATTCAACGTGCAGGCGAGGCATTAAAAGCTGTTTCACCGGATGTGCGCATTGTATGCTTTGGGCATGTGGGCGACGGAAATCTGCATTACAACCTCTCTAAAGTAGATGCACAATCCAATGAAGATTTCATCGCCCAGACCCCGGAAATAAACCGGATCGTGTATCATCTTGTCTGCGAATTAGGCGGCTCTATTTCAGCGGAACATGGCTTGGGGCAGTTGAAACGCAATGAGGTTTTGCAGTATAAAAGTCCGACCGAAATGGATCTCATGCGTAGCGTCAAAGCTGCCCTGGATCCGCAAGGTTTGATGAACCCCGGCAAGTTGTTGTAACGAGTCAGTTCATGCTTGATGAATTTTGATTAAAAGTTTATCGAATGCTTTACATGATCTGCTTGTACCCCTATAATCCGCGCTCTCTTGTGGGGGTATAGCTCAGCTGGGAGAGCGCTTGCATGGCATGCAAGAGGTCTGCGGTTCGATCACGCATACCTCCACCAGTTAGTACAGCAGTAACGGCCCAAGCAGTATCGACGTCCCCATCGTCTAGA
>JALRCC010000176.1 GCA_023257495.1 Rugosibacter sp.
AACGACAATTGGATCATGGCCTATGTGCATGTTGCGCATGATTGCCAAATCGGCAACCACGTGATTTTCGCCAACAGCACACAGCTTGCAGGACATGTGCATGTCGGAGACTGGGTCATCCTGGGCGGTTTTACCGGGGTGCATCAATTTGTGAGAATTGGCGCTCATGGTATGACATCCGTCAGCTCTGTTTTACTGCAGGACATGCCGCCGTATGTGATGGCGGCGGGTAGCCCGGCGCAGCCACGGAGTATCAACACTGAAGGCTTGAAACGGCGCGGGTTTTCACCCGATGCGATTGTGGCGATTCGCCGCGCTTTTAAAACCCTGTACAAAAAAGGTCTCTCATTTGAAGAAGCCAGTACAACGATTGCAGCAGAAGCCTTGACGGTGCCTGAGCTTGATGTGCTGGCGAATTTTCTTACTCAGCCTGGTCGAGGAATTATCCGCTGATGGCACGTATTGCGATGGTTGCTGGCGAAGCCTCCAGCGACCAATTGGCGGCGCATCTTATCGCCGCACTGAAGCCCCTGGTATCGTCTGACACGAGCTTTTATGGCATAGGTGGGCCAAAAATGCAGCGTGAGGGTTTTGATTCACGTTGGCCGGCTGAAAAACTTGCTGTGCGGGGCTATTTCGAGGCGTTGCGAAATTATCGCGAGATTGCCCGGATTCGTCGCCAGTTACTCAAAACCTTGCTCAAAGATCGTCCGGATATTTTTATTGGTGTGGATGGCTACGACTTCAATGTGTGGCTGGAAAAAAAACTCAAGCGGGCAGGCATTCCCACCGTGCATTTTGTGAGCCCCTCGATCTGGGCCTGGCGCAAAAGCCGGCTGAAGAAAATTGTTAACTCCATGTCGCATATTCTGGCACTGTATCCATTTGAACCAGCGCTGTATGCTCAAACATCGGTCAAGTGCAGTTATGTAGGCCACCCCATGGCTGATGTGATTCCGCTCCAGACAAATCGTGATGCGATGCGTGAACGCTTGGATATTCCGCCGGGGCAACCTGTGATCGCATTGCTCCCCGGGAGCCGGCAAGCGGAGCTGCATTACATGGCAGAAACCTTCATTGCTACTGCTCAATTGCTGCATGCCGATAACCCCGATGCGCTGTTTCTAGTGCCCATGACCACGGGCGAAACCCGGCGGCAATTTGAAACTGCGCTGTGGAAACTCAAGGCACATGAGTTGCCGTTAAAAATCATGTTTGGTCATTCGCTCGATGCGCTGACTGCATGCGATGTGGCTTTGGTGGCAAGTGGCACGGCGACACTGGAAGCTGCGCTGGTTGGTCGTCCGATGGTCATTACCTACAAAATATCCCCCTGGTCATGGCGCATCATGCGCCATATGGGCTATCAACCATGGATCGGTTTACCCAACATTTTGGCCAGTCGCTTTGTCGTGCCAGAATTTTTGCAGGATGATGCAACGCCACAGAACCTGGCCCAAGCCGTGGGCAATTTACTAACTGACAAGGAAGCGCAGGCTGCGATGCAACGTGTATTTGCCGATATGCATGTCCAGCTACGGCAAAATACAGCACAAAAAGCAGCCATGGCTATCCTGCCCTATCTGCAAAAAAAATCGCAAACGGCATGAAAGAGAACCCCTCTGAAGCGCAGCTTTCGTTCGTAGAACTTGTTTGTGGCGTCGATGAAGCGGGCCGAGGCCCTTTAGCCGGTCCGGTGTGTGCGGCGGCGGTGATTCTCGATCCGGCGCGGCCGATTGACGGCCTGGATGATTCGAAGAAATTGAGCGAGAAAAAACGCGATCGACTGGCGCTGGAAATTCGCCAAAAAGCACTTGCCTTTGGCATTGCCTTCGCGACAGTAGAAGAAATCGACCAGATCAACATTCTGCAAGCCACGCTGCTCGCCATGCGCCGTGCGGTTGAAGCCTTGCCGCTACAACCGGCATATGCCTTGATCGACGGCAACCGCTGCCCACAACTCGCCATGCCATCGCGTGCCATCATTGGCGGTGATGCCCTGGAACCGGCCATTTCGGCGGCATCCATCCTCGCAAAAACAGCGCGCGATACCGAAATGCTACGCATCCACGCCGACTATCCGCACTATGCGCTTGACCGGCACAAGGGTTACGATACCGCAGCGCATCGGGCGGCGCTGGAGAGATACGGCCCGGCTTATTTTCATCGGAAAAGTTTTGCGCCGGTGCGTGCCTTGCTGAATAAATCATGAACCCGATGCGGATCGCTTTGATACATCGGGCAGCGATTCGATAAAGTGCATGGATAACCCACGGCTGATTACTTCGCGTGCCAACCCGGTATTCAAGGCGCTCAGTGCGCTGGTGAGTGACGCGCGCGCGCCACGCCGTGAAGGGCGCACGCTGGCGGATGGTATTCACTTGGTGACAGACTGTTTCACGCACGGCATCACGGTACAGCAATTACTGGTTAGCCAAAGCGGACAGAAAAATCCACAGATAGCAGCGCTACTCACTCAGGCTGAAAATATCGAATGCCTGCTGCTGAGTGATGCCCTGTTTCGTGAAATTTCTGGTGTTGCCACGCCTACCGGCATTGCCGCTGTCATTGCGATTCCAGCCATCCCGCAAGGCGCTCTCACAGGCGATGCGGTGCTGCTGGATGCGATACAGGATGCAGGCAACGTCGGTGCGATTTTGCGTACCGTAGCAGCGGCGGGTATCCGTGATGTCGTGCTCGGTCCTGGCTGTGCGGGGGCATGGACGCCACGCGTATTGCGTGCCGGGCAGGGGGCACATTTCAATTTACGGATACGCGAACAGGCGGATCTGGCTGCGACGCTGCTGACGTGCAGCGGTATTTCTGCAGCCACGGTGGCGCGTGATGGAGCAAGCCTGTATGCACTCGATCTACGGCAACCGATTGTCTGGCTATTCGGCAACGAAGGGGCGGGATTGTCGGCAGAACTTATTGCCGCTGCGCAACAGCGCGTGACAATTCCGCTGGCAGCCGCGAGCGAATCGCTCAACGTTGCAGCGGCAGTGGCGGTGTGCGTGTTCGAGGCGGTACGCCAGCGTCAATAGCTCTGGGTAAAAAAACTCGCAATACTCGCAAAACTCGCAATACGCCATAGCCGCCACTGCTCGAAAATACGGCTTGTGCGCCGTCTCACCAGCGCCGAGTTTTCAACTAAAACGGCTGCCAGGCGCCATTTTGATAGACGATCTGTTCATCAAGGTAGACCGCCTCGGTGACAGCAAACACGTCCACATGGTGCCTTGCGGTGGCGCGGCGGATCTGGGGCTTGTTGTAAAGCCCATGTTTGGCACCAAGCGATAAATGGATGCCGCACATGCGCTCATAGGTGCCAATATCGCTTACCGTTTTATCGTGAGCCAGCGCGCGATTCATGCCAAAGCCGAGTTCGCGTACCCAGATTTCACCCTCATCAGCGCGAATATTGGCCA
>JALRCC010000202.1 GCA_023257495.1 Rugosibacter sp.
TTGACCCACCAACACGATGGGCGCGTCCTTTGCCTTACCACCCATGTGTTTGAGGATAATGAACTTTGGCGGCTGGTCACTACCGTTGGTCACCGACAAAAAGCTGCCCATCTTGAGCGCTTCGAGTTGCTTGCGGTCGAGGACTTCGACGCCGAGTTTGAATTCCTTGCCCAGTTGTTTTGCCGTGGTCGCCAGATAAGTGGGTGTGCAAATGTTGGGTGGAAGATTGCCCAGGGTTTTGCTCAGGTCCATGCCGTTGGCAAGCGCTACGCTCTGCGACAGGGTTTTGCGGGCATGCGTCAGGCGGCTCTCCTCGACTGCCAGTGTCACCTTGGCGACGCCCGTTCGATTTTCATCTTTCTTGCTCTTGAGCCCGTCAGCGCGATAGATGCTCTCGCGCAGAGCGAGCACCATGGTGCGTTGTGCCCAGTCGGCATCACGTCCCTGCACCCCATCGAAGGGCAACGCTACCAGCGCATCGTTGCTGCCCAGCGTTGTGAACACGCGTGCGATCGCTTGCGCAGCAGCGATGAAATTTCGGTCCGACACCTCGGCTTCTGTGCCGAGCCCGACCAGCAAGACACGCTTGACCTTGCCGCTGGCACGGTGCAGCAAGAGCGTGGTCCCCGCTTTGCCGGAGATATCGCCGCTTTTCACTGCCGCAGTCAGCGAGCCCTTGTCATCGAGCGCTTTGGCTGTCGCCGAGAGTTTGCCGTTTTCGAATACGCCGACGGCGACACATCCCGTCGTATGTTGGGCGATTGCGTTTTTTGCATTAAAAGCTTTTATGCTAAAGTCCATGTCCACTCCTTTAATGCGCACAATTATAGTCCCCGAATGATTTTTCAGCGCGCCATACGCCGCGAATTGCTCAATGCCGTGGGCGCGGTGTTCACGGCGCTATTCACCATCATCATATCGGTCACCCTGATACGCATCCTGGGCGACGCTGCTGCAGGCAAGATCGCATCCTCCGATGTCCTTTCACTTCTTGGCTTCGCATCGCTGATCAATTTGCCGGTCCTGATCTCGCTGTCGACGTTTATTGCAGTGCTGATGGTGGTCGCGCGCAGCTATCAGGACTCCGAAATGGTTGTCTGGTTTTCCTCGGGCGTGTCGCTGATGGCCTGGATACGACCGGTCATGCAAGTGGGCTTTCCCCTGGTGATACTGACAGCAATGCTGTCTTTCTGGTTGACGCCCTGGTCACAGAAGCTCAATGCTGAACAACGCGAGCGCTTTCGCAACCGGGAAGATGTTTCACGTGTCGCTCCAGGCAAATTTCAGGAATCTGCCAACGGTGAAAAAGTGTTTTTCGTGGAAGGTCTCTCATCAGACACGACCAAGGTAAAAAATATTTTCCTCAGCCAGAATCAAAATCAGGAAAGTGGTGTGGTTCTGGCTCGCGAGGGTACGACGACGATCGATGCCCGAGGTGACAAGCTGCTTCAGTTGCATGATGGTCGACGCTATGACGGCATGCCAGGCTCGTCGGAATTTCGTATTATGGATTTCGATCGTTATACCGTCATCATCGCGAGCAAGGCTCACGAGCTCGCGGAAAATAAATCGGCTCGAGTGCTGTCGACGGCAGAACTGATCGCTGATCCGACCCGCAACAACCTCGCCGAGTTGCTGTTTCGGATATCGGCACCCTTGACCTGCCTGATGCAGATGCTGCTGGCCATACCGCTGGGTTTTGTGAATCCTCGGCGCGGCCGGACGCTGAATCTGATGATCGCCTTCCTTCTGGCTGTAACTTACTTCAATGCCACCAGCATCATGCAGGCCATGGTGGCGCAAGGTAAAACCTCGTTCGGAATGTCCTGGTGGCCTTTGCATCTGGTCGCATTCATGCTGATCACCTTGTCATTTTTCTGGCGGAATAACACCAATATGCGTTGGCATCCATCGGTGTGGCTGTCCGTGATGCGCAGGGCCGTCTTGCCACGGGCTGGGGGTGAACAATGACGGTTCTTCGTCGATATTTTTCAGGTGAAATTTATCGTTCCGTCGCGTTTGTACTGGTGGCCTTTCTGGCGCTGTTCGCTTTTCTTGACATGATGAGCGAAATCAAGTCGGTAGGTCAGGGCGGGTATCGCGTAGAACACGCTTTCATCTATGTCTCGCTCGGCCTGCCGAATTATGCTTACCAGATCATGCCGATTGCGGCGCTGATTGGTACGATTTACGTGATGGCGCAGTTTGCTGCGCGGTCGGAATTCACCGTCATGCGAGCATCTTCGCTATCCATGTCGGGTGCCATTCAGCTGCTGTCGCGAATCGCCCTACTGTTTGCAGTGCTGACTTTCGTGATGGGCGAATTTGTTGCGCCGCGGGCCAATGATTTTCGAGAAGGTTTCAAGCGACGCATTCAGGGAGCGACAATTTCGTCTGAATTTCGCTCCGGCTTGTGGGCCAAGGATGTACTTCGTGACCCGGTCAGCAAGCAAATTGTAGGTTCAAGATTTCTGAATGCCGGCAAGGTGGAAGTCA
>JALRCC010000244.1 GCA_023257495.1 Rugosibacter sp.
TGGTCAGCGATCCGCCTTCTTCGATGTTGCGCGCGGCACCAAAAAAACGCTTGGGTTTTTGCAGGGCATTGGCATCTACGCCACCGGTGAGGACTTTGCCCGAGGCTGGTTGTACAGTGTTATAGGCGCGCGCCAGACGGGTAATCGAGTCCAGCAGAATCACCACATCTTTCTTGTGCTCAACCAGGCGTTTGGCTTTCTCGATGACCATTTCAGCGACTTGCACGTGACGCGTAGCGGGCTCATCAAAGGTCGAGGCGATGACCTCGCCTTTTACGGTGCGCGTCATTTCAGTCACTTCTTCAGGACGTTCGTCGATCAAGAGGACAATGAGTGTTACGTCAGGATGATTGGCGGTAATCGCACGTGCGATGTGCTGCATCATGACTGTTTTCCCGCTTTTCGGGCTGGCTACGAGCAGTCCACGCTGACCTTTGCCGATAGGGGCAATCATGTCAATGACACGGCTTGTCGTATTTTCATCTGTACGGATATCACGCTCAAGCAGCATGTGCTCCGTCGGGTGAAGCGGAGTCAGGTTTTCGAATAGTATCTTGTGCTTGCCGACGTCGGGAGATTCGCCATTGACGCGGTCAACCTTGACCAAGGCAAAGTAGCGCTCGCCTTCTTTTGGGGTGCGAATTTCACCTTCAATGGTGTCACCCGAATGCAAATTAAAGCGCCGAACCTGGCTCGGGCTGATGTAGATGTCGTCTGGTGTCGCCAGGTAGGATGATTCAGGTGAACGTAAAAAGCCAAAGCCGTCTGGCAGGATTTCCAGCACGCCATCACCGAAAATGGTTTCACTTTTACCCGCTTGATTTTTGAGTAGGGCGTAGATCAGCTCTTGCTTGCGAAAGCGATTGGCGTTTTCGATATTGTTTGCATCAGCCATTTCAAGCAGTTGGCTAACGTGAAGATTTTTAAGTTCGGATAAATGCATGGACTACCTGCGTAAAGTGCGTAAGAGTCGTAGCGCAAGGGGCTACGCTAATGAACTACGATGGGGAGTGGAGTGATTCGAAAGGGGGGGGTGCGTATGGGGTTAGTGTCCGGACGCCATGGGGGACATGGCCGGGATATTGCGATGATAATTTTTTCTGTGGCTATACGTGGCTTGAAAAACAAGCCACGGAGGATAATGTAACTAGGTCAGAGGTTGTTGTCAATGAATGCCGTCAGTTGCGACTTGGAGAGAGCTCCCACTTTTTGAGCTTCCATCGATCCCCCTTTGAACAACAGTAAGGTAGGAATGCCGCGAATGCCAAATTCACCGGGCGTCTTGGGGTTGTCGTCAATATTTATCTTGGCGATACGTAATTTGCCAGCGTAATCTTTCGCTGCATCTTCGAGAATGGGCGCAATCATCTTGCAAGGGCCACACCACTCTGCCCAGAAATCCACTAATGTTGGCACAGTAGAGTCAAGCACTTCGCTTTTAAAGGTACTATCGGTGACATGAATGATGTGTTCGCTCATAAAAAATCCTCAGATATTTAATAAAACTTAACGATCTGCTAACTGAAAATAAGGGAAGGGTAAAATAAGCCCCAGTGGGTTTTAAATAGACTCAGAAGAATCAAGGCAGATTTGCGACAATGCTACCCGATTACAATGTTAACAGGAATGCCAGTAAAAAACTGTCCCGAATAACTTTCTTGCTGTGCTGCTGTTCTGAAGAGGTAGCTCAATGATACATTTATCGTTCAAACTGGAGTGTTCATTATGACTTATGTAGTAACCGAAGCGTGCATCAAGTGTAAATATACCGATTGTGTGGATGTTTGCCCGGTAGATTGCTTTCACGAGGGACCTAATTTTCTCGTCATTGATCCAGATGAATGCATTGATTGCACCCTGTGTGTTGCTGAGTGTCCGGCAGAAGCGATTTTTGCCGAGGATGATGTTCCTAAAGATCAGGGGGAATTGGTGCAAATCAATGCAGAGTTGGCGAAGATATGGCCTGTCATCACGCAACGCAAAGCCCCACCAGCTGATGCGGATGAATGGTTGAAAGTACCAGGGAAACTTGCGAAGCTGGAGCGCTAAGCTGATTTACTGTGTACCTTGGATATTAGCTTGGCGTGTGTCGGTAACAACTTAAAAATAGTTTTCTGGAGGAGGTAAGCATGCAAGTCAAGGAAATTCTTGCGATTAAGGGCACTGTGCTCTACACCATTTCGCCTGAGCGTACTTTGGCTGAGGCAATTGCCATCATGACTGAGCAGGATGTGGGTTCTCTCGTCTGTTTTGCGCAGGGCAAAATGGCGGGCATGCTGACGTTTCGCGAGGTATTAAATGCTGTGCATGCGCATGGTGGGGCGTGGCAGGATGTGGCTATTGCCAAAGTGATGGTCGCCAAGCCTTTTTGCGCCAGCCCTGAAATGGAAATGGATGAATTACGTCGCGTGATGGTTGAGCATCATCAACGCTATTTGCCTGTCATGGAAGCAGATACGCTGATGGGTGTTATCTCCTTCCATGATGTGGCAAAGGCGGTGCTTGAGGAACAAGGATTCGAAAACAAGATGCTCAAAGCTTATATTCGAAACTGGCCCGAAGAAAAAAGCTGACTGATTCTGGCTTAGACTCTTTGCCAAAGAGGAGACGGCAATGGAGAAGGTCTGGCTTAAAAGCTACCCCGCAGGGATGCCGGCAGAGATTGATGTTAATGCCTATGACTCACTCATTGGTGTTCTGGATGAAAGTGTGCGTCTGTACGGTGAGCGCACCGCCTTCATTTGTATGGGGAAAGGAATTAGCTATTTAGAGCTGGATCGCAAGTCGCGCGATTTTGCTGCTTACCTGCAAGGAGTTCTGGGCCTAAAAAAAGGCGATCGGGTTGTTCTGATGATGCCGAATGTTCTGCAATATCCCGTGTGTTTGTTTGGGGTGTTGCGCGCAGGGTGCATTGTCGTGAATTGCAACCCGTTGTATACCGCTGCTGAACTTGAACATCAGATCAATGATGCGGATGCCGAAACCATCGTCATTCTCGAAAATTTTGCCCATGTGCTGCAAGATGCCATGGCCCGTACGCCCATCAAGCATGTTTTGACGACGCAGTTAGGAGACCTGCTGGGCACTATCAAGGGGTCGGCCTTCAACTTTGTGGTTAAGTACATCAAGAAAATGGTTCCTGGGTGGACTTTGCCGGGTGCTGTCAGCTTGTCTTCTGCTTTGCGCAAAGGCGCTGATGTTCAGCGAAAGTTAGTTCCTGTATCGCTTGCACATGACGATATTGCTTTTTTGCAATATACGGGTGGCACCACGGGAGGTGTCAAGGGTGCGATGCTAACGCAGCGTAATTTGGTGGCAAATCTTCTGCAGGCCAAGGCGTGGATCAAACCTTATCTTGGCAATGAACCGCAAATCGTTGTTACGGCTTTGCCTTTGTATCACGTGTTTGCTTTAACGGCGAATTGTTTGACATTTGTGGCGCTGGGCGCGGCCAATGTGTTGATCACCAACCCGCGTGATATCGCAGGTTTTGTGGGTACCTTGAAGAGGTATCCATTTACCGTGTTAACGGGCGTGAATACACTGTTCAACGCGCTGCTTGATTCTCCAGAATTTGCCCGGCTCGATTTCAGTCACTTGCGCATAACACTAGGCGGCGGCATGGCAGTACAAAAATCTGTGGCAATACGTTGGCAGACAACAACCAAGGTTGCCTTGATTGAGGCTTACGGACTGACAGAAACCTCGCCTGCCGTCAGCATCAATCCACTTGATCTGGCCGAGTTTAATGGAGCCATTGGGTTGCCATTGCCTTCAACTGATATTGCCATTCGTGATGATGCGGGGAATGATCTGCCATTAGGTGAGGTGGGCGAGCTTTGCGTGAGCGGGCCGCAAGTGATGGCAGGTTATTGGCGGCAACCGGAAGAAACTGCGAAAGTCATGATGTCCGATGGTTTTTTGCGGACAGGTGATCTGGCTGTGGTGGACGCGCAAGGCTTTATTCGCCTCGTGGATCGCAAAAAAGATTTGATTGTGGTCTCTGGCTTCAAGGTGTTTCCAAATGAAGTGGAGGACGTGATTGCGCTTCACCCCGGGGTGCGAGAGGTCGCCGTCATTGGCGTGCCGGATGGTCATTCTGGCGAGGCGGTTAAAGCGTTTGTAGTCAAACGTGATGCGGCATTGACGGCTGAAGCGCTGATCGCCCATTGTCGAAAAACACTGGTGGCATACAAGGTGCCCCATCAGATCGAGTTCCGGGATGACTTGCCAAAATCCAATGTGGGTAAGATTTTGCGTCGCGTCATGAAAAGTCAGGCATAGGTTGCCGACTTGGCGAGCCTTAAAAGTCGGCGTTGGTGATACGGTGGCAGCGTGCATGGTAGACTTGGCAGCACTATTTTTCAGTCGCTTGCGTGCTTTCAAGGCCATTTATACATCATGTCCGGCAATACTTTTGGTTCCCTTTTTTCTGTCACTTCCTTTGGTGAATCGCATGGTCCGGCGCTAGGCTGCGTCATTGATGGCTGTCCGCCGGGGCTTGAAATTACGGCGGCTGACATTCAGATTGAGTTGGATCGTCGCAAACCGGGGATGTCACGCCATGTCACTCAGCGGCGTGAATCAGATACCGTGGAAATTCTGTCCGGGGTGTTCGATGGGCGCACGACAGGAACGCCAATCGCCTTGCTGATTCGTAATGAAGATCAGCGCAGCAAGGATTATGGAAATATCGCCACAACCTTTCGCCCCGGTCACGCGGATTACACCTATTGGCAAAAATACGGTATCCGCGACTATCGCGGCGGCGGTCGGTCGTCGGCACGCGAGACGGCGGTGCGGGTTGCTGCCGGTGCCGTTGCGCGCAAATGGTTGTTGCAGCGCTATGGCGTTACTGTGCGTGGCTGGATGGCGCAATTAGGTAACATTGACATTCCCTGGCAAGACGAGGCGGCGATCGATGGCAATCCATTTTTTGCACCCAATGCAGCCATGGTGCCGGAATTGGAAAGCTACATGGATGCTTTACGCAAGTCGGGCGATTCCGTGGGTGCAAAAATCACTGTCATTGCGCGTGGTATGCCCGTGGGTTGGGGGGATCCCGTCTATGGTCGTCTCGATGCTGACATCGCGTATGCCATGATGGGTCT
>JALRCC010000277.1 GCA_023257495.1 Rugosibacter sp.
CTTGGACCCAACAAAACCACACTGCCGCCGGGGAATGGATTGAGCATGGGTTTGTTCAGACAACATAACGGAAGCTTTGGGCTGGGATTGCTGGCACGTGCGCTGGAGAGTGATGTTAAAGCCAATATTCTTTCCATGCCCAATCTGATCACACTGGACAATGAAGAGGCTCGTATCATCGTCGGTCAGAACGTGCCCTTCATCACTGGCCAGTTCACGACACCGGCATCGGGCGGTACTGCTGGCGTGAATCCCTTTCAAACGATAGAACGACGCGATATCGGCTTGTCGCTGCGCGTACGACCTCAGATTTCGGAGGGAGGGACGGTGAAGATGGCGATTTATCAGGAGACGTCGAACATTCAACAATCAACGACCTCGGGACTGATTACCAGCAAGCGTTCGATTGATACCAATGTGCTGGTCGATGACGGACAGATTATTGTTCTGGGCGGATTGATTGAAGATACCGTCAACGACAGTGTCGAGAAGGTACCCGGCCTTGGCAGCATACCCATCATTGGTTATCTGTTTCGCTACCAATCGCGCCGTCGCAGCAAAACCAATCTCATGGTTTTTCTCCGTCCCACGGTGGTCAGAACGGATCAACATGCCATCGCTCTAGCCAGTGATCGCTATGACTACATTCGCGGCACGCAATCCGACATACAACCCGAGCCTAATGCTTTGCTGCCACGCATAGATACGCCTGCGCTGCCGCCACTGAAAGATGGCAAGCCCGAGGGCGGCACGATGCTGCATCGTCGCGATGACTCGCCACCACCACCCGCCTCTCCCTCATCAAAGGCACCTTCCGGCGTTTTGCCGGTCGAACCGCCAGTGATCGATTTGCGCTAGGGACGTACTGAATACAGCCTCCTTTTTATGGCGAGCCAGCACAGTTGTGCGACGCAGTGTCCGGCAAAATCAAGAGCTTGGCAGCAATCAACGGGACACAGATTTTCTGTTTTTATTTCATGAGCACTTCCTTAAAAATAAAGCCGAGAGAAAAAATGACTGTCATGCATGACCGGCGTTTATTACCCTTCAGTTTCGCGCGTGACTTCGGCTTGCTGGCGCAGGCAGCGGATGATGCAGTAGACATCTGGCTGTCCGACGCCACGGCGCCCGCGGCGGTGGCGGAAGTGGGCCGGCGTTTTGGACGCGTGCGTTTGAATCGCTTGACGCGGGAGCAACTGGATACTGCGATTGCACGCGCCTATGCGGGCTCGGGCGGTGATGCCGCACAGGTGGTCGATGAAGTCGAATCGGATCTGGATCTTGCTCGTTTGATGCAGGAAATGCCGGCCATTGAAGATCTGCTGGAGTCCGCCGATGATGCGCCTGTGATACGCATGATCAATGCATTGCTTACCCAGGCCTTGCGTGAAGGTGCATCGGACATTCATATCGAACCCTTCGAGCAAATTTCCATCGTGCGTTTTCGGATTGATGGACGCTTGCGTGACATCGTAAGACCCAAAAAAGCGATTCACGCAGCACTCATCTCGCGCGTGAAAATCATGTCCCAACTCGACATTGCAGAAAAGCGTTTGCCGCAGGACGGTCGCATTACCTTGCGCGTTGGCGGCAAGCCGGTGGATGTGCGCGTCTCCACTTTACCCACCGGCCATGGAGAGCGTGCGGTATTGCGAGTGCTGGACAAGGAAGGTGGGCGTCTGGATTTGCAACATCTGGGCATGAGCCACCATACGCAGGCACAATTCGATCAGCTGATCAGCCAGCCGCATGGCATCGTGCTGGTGACCGGGCCCACCGGTTCAGGCAAGACCACCACGCTGTATGCGGCCCTCAACCGGCTCAATGCAGTTACCACCAACATACTGACGGTGGAAGATCCCATCGAGTACGAATTGGCGGGTGTTGGACAAACTCAGGTCAATGCACGCATCGACATGAGTTTTGCGAAAGCGCTGCGCGCCATTCTTCGGCAGGACCCGGATGTGATCATGATAGGCGAAATACGTGATCTGGAAACTGCACAGATTGCAGTGCAGGCATCACTGACCGGGCATCTGGTGCTGGCAACCTTGCACACCAATGATGCCGCCGCCGCCGTGACACGCTTGCTGGACATGGGCATAGAACCTTTCCTGCTGTCGTCTTCGCTGCTGGGTGTTGCTGCGCAACGACTCGTGCGCAAGCTTTGCGTGCATTGCCGACAGTTTGATGGTCGGCGCTGGCATGACGTGGGTTGCGATAAATGCGGCGACACGGGCTATCACGGTCGCGTCGGCATTTATGAATTGTTGCTGACTACCGATGCGATTCGCGAACAAATACACCATCGTGCATCGGAGGCGGATATTCGCATCAGCGCACAGCGCAATGGCATGCAGACCATACGCGAAGATGGCGAGCGCTGGCTACGTGATGGCACGACTACCGAAGCGGAGTTGGTACGTGTAAGCAAAGAATGAGCGCAGACTGATCATGCCAGCCTATCGCTACGAAGCCATCGATCTTGCAGGCACGGTCAGCAAGGGGGTGATCAACGCCGACAGTCCGCGTTCCGCGCGCAGTGATTTGCGCGCACGTGGCTTGGTACCCATGGGAATGGAGGTCATTGTCGGGCAAGCAGCGGTAACGGGTCATGCTTATCAACGCTATTTTGGTGATCGTTTGTCGACAGTCGAACTGGCGCTGTTCACGCGCCAGCTGGCGTCACTGCTGGAAGCGCGATTACCGCTGGAGCAGGCGTTTGCGGCACTGCTCGAGCAGGCAGAGCGCGCTTATATGCGCGATCTGATCGCCGCGATTCGTGCGGAAGTCATGGGAGGTGCATCGCTGTCAGATGCGATGGCGCAGCATCCCCGGGATTTCGCCGATATCTATCGCGCGCTGGTAGCTTCGGGAGAGCACATCGGTCAGTTGTCTGCCGTGCTGTCACGATTGGCTGATTTTGTCGAGCGACGCAATGCCCTGGTGCAGAAGCTGCGTCTTGCCTTTACTTATCCGGCCATCGTGACCGCCGTTGCTTTTGCGATCGTGATTTTTTTGCTGACTTATGTCGTGCCACAGATAGTTTCTGTCTTTGCCAACACGCGGCAGCAATTGCCTTTTCTGACTGTCGCCATGCTGGCTTTGTCGAATTTTGTGCGGCACTGGGGCTGGCTGCTGACCTTGATACTGGTCGCTGCGGGCATGGGTGCACGCTGGGCATTGCGCGATCCGCCAGTGAAAATGCGGTGGGACACCTGGAAACTGAGCGCGCCAGTTTACGGACGCTTTGAGCGCAGCCTCAATACCTCGCGCTTTGCCAGCACGCTAGCCATCACCATCAGTTCGGGTGTACCGATACTGCGTGCGCTACAAACCAGTCGCGATACCTTGTCCAATGTGGCCTTGCGCGCACAAGTTGAAGCAGCAACGGCCAGCGTGCGTGAGGGTGTGGGCTTGGCGCGCGCGCTTTCCGACCATCCGCACTTTCCTCCGCTGCTTGTTCACATGATTCGGGCCGGTGAAGTCACCGGCGAGCTGCCTGCGATGCTCAATCGTGCCGCACAAATGCAGGAGCAGGATCTTGAGCGTCGTGCGCTCACGATTGCGGGGCTGCTGGAGCCGGTGTTGATTCT
>JALRCC010000024.1 GCA_023257495.1 Rugosibacter sp.
AGTCGCTGCATACCAACAGCTTTGACGAAGCCATTGCTTTGCCGACTGAGTTTTCATCGCGCATCGCCCGCAACACCCAACTCATCATCCAGGAAGAAACCCACATCACGAACGTGATCGACCCATGGGCAGGCAGCTACATGATGGAAAAGCTGACGCAGGATCTGGCTGACAAAGCCTGGAGCATCATCGAGGAAGTCGACGCGATGGGCGGCATGACGCAGGCAGTGCAAAGCGGTTGGGCCAAATTGCAGATCGAAAGATGTGCAGCAGAAAAACAGGCGCGCATCGATTCAGGCAAGGACGTGATCGTCGGCGTCAATAAATACCAGTTGAAAGAAGAAGCCCCCATCGATACCCTCGATGTTGATAACCATGCCGTGCGTGATGGCCAGATTGTCCGCTTGAAGCAGATCCGCGCCACGCGCGATACGGCCGCAGTCAAAGCGTCGCTCGCCGCACTCACTGAAGCGGCAAAAAATGGCAGCGGCAATATGCTCGATCTGGCCATCAAGGCCACGCGCCTGCGCGCAACCGTCGGCGAAATTTCCGACGCCCTGGAAGAAGTCTGGGGGCGTCATCGCGCCACCAACCAAACCGTCTCTGGCGTTTATAGTGCAGCGTATGGCTCAGGAGAGACAGACAGTACGATGAATGACATCCGTCATGAGATTGAAAGCTTTGCCGCGAGTGCTGGCCGCAGGCCGCGCATCATGATCGTCAAGCTCGGTCAGGATGGGCATGATCGCGGGGCAAAAGTGGTTGCCACGGCCTTTGCTGATCTCGGCTTTGATGTTGACGTCGGCCCGTTATTCCAGACACCAGAAGAAGCAGCACGTCAGGCGATTGAAAATGATGTGCACGCCATTGGCGTATCCACCCTTGCTGCCGGTCATAAAACGCTGGTGCCCGCGCTGATCGCAGCGCTCAAGGCACAAGGGGCGAATGACATTGTGGTGTTTGTTGGCGGCGTGATTCCCGCACAGGATTATGCGGATCTCTACAAAATCGGGGCAACCGGCATTTTTGGTCCAGGCACGCCGATTCCCGACTCCGCACGCGAAGTTTTACGTGCAGTTGCTGCGACACACAAGGTTTAAACGCGGTGCCTGTTTCACCCGTCATTGACTACAGCGCGCTCGCTGGCGATCTGCGCGGCGGCAGTCGCCGCGCGCTGGCCAAAGCCATCACGCTGGCAGAGTCGACGCTGGAAGAGCATCAAACCCAAGCGCAAGCGCTGCTCACCGAATTACTGCCTCACACCGGGCACTCTATTCGTATTGGTATTTCCGGCGTGCCGGGCGTTGGCAAATCAACCTTCATCGAAGCGCTCGGGCTGTTTCTGATTGCACGCGGCCATCGCCTGGCTGTGCTGGCGGTGGATCCTTCATCGTCCATTTCGGGCGGCTCGATTCTGGGTGACAAAACCCGCATGGAATTACTGTGCCGTGAGGATGCCGCCTTTATCCGACCATCGCCTTCATCCGGCAGTCTGGGTGGCGTGGCCGAAAAAACACGTGAGGCCATGCTGCTGTGCGAAGCCGCCGGGTTTGACATCATCATCGTTGAAACCGTTGGCGTGGGCCAGTCGGAAATTGCCGTTGCCGGTATGACGGATGTTTTTGTGCTGCTGCAATTGCCCAACGCGGGAGATGATTTGCAAGCCATCAAAAAAGGCATTGTCGAGCTTGCCGATTTGGTTGTCTTCAACAAGGCGGATATTGATCCAACCGCAGCACAAGCGGCAGCGAGCCAAATGCGTTCGGCACTATCCATGCTGCGCCCGGCCTCGCCGCATTGGCAACCACCGGTGCTGATGTTGTCCGCAACAAAAAAAGAAGGCATCGACGAATTCTGGCAAACCATCGAACAGTTTCGCACCACGATGCGTGCGAGTGGTGACCTGGCCGCACGGCGCAAGCAGCAAACAAACCAATGGATGTGGCAGCAGATTGACGCAACCCTGCGCCACCGCTTTCGCTCGCATCCCGCAGTAAACGCCGCGTTGCCGCAAATAACGCAGAGTGTGGCTTCTGGCACTCTGCCGCCTGTGCTGGCTGCGCGGCAACTGCTGGCTCTTTTCAAGTAAACCAATTTTTGGGGAGGCAATTTGTATGCATGACATCATCAATCAACTGGATACCAAACGCGCCAGGGCTGCACTGGGCGGCGGCCAAAAGCGCATCGACGCGCAGCATGCCAAAGGCAAACTGACTGCGCGCGAGCGGATTGATCTGCTACTCGACGAGGGCACATTCGAAGAGTGGGACATGTTCAAGGAACACCGCTGTGTTGATTTCGGCATGGCGGACGAACATGTTCCCGGCGATGGGGTGGTGATTGGCTACGGCACCATCAATGGTCGCATGGTGTTTGTTTTCTCGCAGGATTTCACGGTATTCGGCGGCGCGCTGTCCGAAGCGCATGCCGAAAAAATCTGCAAAGTAATGGATAAAGCCATTCAGGTAGGCGCGCCGATCATCGGCATCAACGACTCGGGTGGTGCGCGTATTCAGGAAGGCGTGGCAGCACTGGGCGGCTATGCCGAGGTATTCCAGCGGAATGTCATGGCTTCCGGCGTGATCCCGCAGATTTCGATGATCATGGGGCCCTGCGCGGGTGGCGCGGTGTATAGCCCGGCCATGACGGATTTCATTTTCATGGTCAAGGATTCATCCTACATGTTTGTCACCGGCCCCGAAGTCGTCAAAACCGTGACGCATGAAGAAGTCACGGCAGAAGAACTGGGCGGTGCGGTAACGCACACCACGCGCTCGGGCGTCGCTGACAGGGCGTTTGATAATGATGTGGATGCCCTGCAGATGATGCGGCGTTTTTTCAACTACATGCCGCTCAACAACAAGGCAAACCCACCGGCTCGCCCGACAGATGACCCAGCCGATCGGCTGGATTATTCGCTGGATACGCTGGTGCCGGACAGTGCCAACAAGCCTTACGACATCAAGGAACTGATTCTGAAGATGGTCGATGATGCAGATTTTTTCGAGATCCAGCCGGATCACGCGAAAAACATCATTGTCGGCTTTGCCCGCATGGAAGGCGATGCGGTAGGTATTGTCGCCAATCAG
>JALRCC010000117.1 GCA_023257495.1 Rugosibacter sp.
GCCTTCCAATTATCTCTGGTTTTTTATAAGAGCGCAGGCATCTGCCGTGCGAGGGCCGCTGTTAAACTCCGCCAATTCGGCATAACGACGACTTCGGAGAAGAACCCATGATTGAACTGCTGTCCGATCCACACATCTGGCTGGCATTTTTGACGCTCACAGCGCTTGAACTTGTGCTGGGTATCGACAACGTCATTTTCATCTCGATTCTGGTCGACAAACTGCCACCGCATCAACGCGATGCAGCTCGAAGAATCGGTCTGTTTGGCGCGATGTTCATGCGCATTGGCCTGCTTTTGGTTCTGGCGTGGATCGTTGGCCTGAAAGCGCCGCTGTTTACGGTTCTGGAACATACCTTTTCCGGTCGGGACATTGTCCTTTTGCTCGGTGGCCTTTTTCTGATCTGGAAAAGCGTGGGCGAGATTCATGCGTTTATCGAGGGTGGACATGACATCCAGACAAAGAGCGTCCACACATCGTTTGCTTCGGTTCTAATTCAGATCATGCTGATCGATATCGTATTTTCGTTGGATTCCATCATTACAGCCGTCGGCATGGTCGAACATGTCTCCGTGATGATGGCGGCCGTCGTGGCTTCCGTTGGATTAATGATGCTGTTTGCGGGATCTATTGGACGGTTCGTCTCCGCCCATCCAACGATCAAAATGCTCGCGCTGGCTTTTCTGGTGGCGATAGGCGTAGTCCTGATTGCCGAGAGCTTCGGCACCAGCATCCCCAAAGGCTATATCTACACCGCAATGGCGTTCTCGATGGTCGTTGAGATGCTCAATCTGCGGTTGCGCAAGCGCTCTACTCGACCCGTGGACCTCATTGCATCAATGGCTGCGGCAGACCATGCAGAAAAAAATGAGCCCTGATCGCCAGAGGGGGCAAGGCAGAGCCCAAAGGCACGCCCTGAACAGAGGCCTACACTTGTCCAAGCGCGACCAGCTCGGTTTTCAGGTAAGCATAGAACACGGGCGCAGCTATCACGCCAGGTATGCCGAATAATGATTCCATAATCAGCATAGCCGTCAGCAGTTCCCAGGCTTTTGCATTGATTTGGGCGCCAATGATCTTGGCGTTCAAAAAATACTCCAGCTTGTGTATCGTCACAAGAAACAAAAGGGCGAAAGCGGCCGTTGAAAGTGAGTGAGACAGGCTGATCACAACAATCACCGTATTCGAAATCAGATTACCAATCACCGGCAGTAAGCCGGCAATGAAAGTTATCAGGATCATGGTTTTCACAAACGGCAAATGAACACCCGCCGCCGGCAACACAACTGCGAGAAATATTCCCGTAAAAATCGCATTGATGGCAGCTATTCTTACTTGAGCAAAAACGATTTGCTTGAACGCTTGATGTAGTCGCACAATGCGCTGGTGTAATGCAGCAGACAAAGGTTTGTAGCGATGAATCTGCGTGGTGTCATACAAAGCGGCCATCGCACCAATCACCATACCTAACAATAAATGTGCGATTACACGTCCAGTTTGCTTTCCAAAGTCGGTGGCTTGCGATGCATGGTCGCGCATCCAGTTTGCAAAGAATTGCTGCATTGCCTCTGCACTTTGCGGTAGGTAAGCAGCGAGCCAGGGCGGGACCTGCGTTCGGGACTGGTCAATCAAATCAGCCATTTTTTTCAAAAGTACGGGCAGACTTCCCGCATCCGAAAGGAAGAAACTCGCCGCACCCCAAACGATGGCCGTCAGCAGCATGACAATCAGGGAGCCGAGTACCGCCACAGCAACCAGGCGAGCCCGCTGCGTGTCCAAGGTGGCACTAAGTCTTGGTGCAAGCAAATGGACCAGCGCATAGACCAACAAGCCCGCATACAGCGCGGCTAACAAGCCGGCCTGCAACACAAGGAGCAAACCGGCGGCCGCAAATCCGTAAGAGGCCCATTCGGGCAATGATGCGCGGCTATGAGAATTCATGCATTTGCTCTGCGAAATATAAAATACATTCTGGAACAGAGTAACAAAAAGCCGTTCGCAGCCAGTTGCGAACGGCTTTTGCCAGCGACCTCAGCCAGAAAGCTCTGACTATGCAAGGATGATAGGTGCCATCAGCCAGATCAATCAGACTTGTTGTATGCCAGCCAATAGCCAACCACCGTTTCCATTCGCCGGCTTGGAGAGTACCCAGATCTCGTTGAATGCCTCCGCAGGCGCACGCTCATCTTCTTTCACCATACCGCTAAAACGAACACTGGCCAGATATTCATCCCCCACTGTCTCTATGCCCATGAGTTCGGCATCAAGCGTAACTACATCGGTATGATTCGCAGAGGCTCCTCGCTCGGTCAGTTGCATTTTCAGCTCGGCGAACATTTCCGGCGTAGTGAATTCTCGAATGTCGTGTACATCAGCCTTATCCCAGGCGGCCTGCATGCGCAAAAAATTCGTTTTGGCGTGGCGCAGGAAACCCGTGGTATCGAAGTCGGCAGGAATCGTCGGCGCTGTACCTGACTGCAAGTTGACGGGCTGGGGTGCAGAGCCGAGGTTGGAACCGACTTCAGGAATGCCGCTCTTTTCCACAGGCCCCGCAAATGCAGGTCGGGCTTGTTCACCCTGCGTTTTCCTGGAGAGCAAGCGGAAGAGCGCCATCGCCGCAAAGGCGAGCAAACCTATCATTAAAACGGTGCCTATCATGCTGGCGAATTCACCACCAAAGCCGAAGTGCGACATCAGCGCGCCCAGACCCAAACCCAACAAAGCACCGCCCAAAATACCGCGCCAAGGGCTGGCAGGTGCTGCGGCGGGTGGGGATGGACGCGGCGCGCTGGCGGATTGACCCGCACCTTGCGCTGGCGCCTGACGGCTAAAGCTCGGTGAAGACTTGCCGAACGAGCCGCCGCCACCGAGGCGTTTCGCTTCAGCACTGGAGATGACGACTGCGACTCCCATGATCGCCACCATCAGTGCCATCCAAAACTTTTTCATGTGTCCTCCTGAAACCTTCACGAGCAGAAAGCGCCTGCTCCAAACGTTATTGCAGCCCGCATTGTAAGGAATGATGTCCTGGCTTCAAATCCCGATAGGGCAGAGGGCGACTTCGTAAAAACGGGATTAATTGGATAAGAAATTTATTGATTAATCGAAGCCAACTCGGGCGTTCGCTATTTTCTGTCGGTAACAACCGCCATAAACGAGGGATCATTAAAAAAACTACCAATTTTAGGCAAGCAATAGATGAAAACTATAAAATT
>JALRCC010000170.1 GCA_023257495.1 Rugosibacter sp.
GATACGGCAACAACCTCGTCTGGTGCTCTCTTTTGCTGCTCGCAGCCATTGGGTTGAATTACTCAGCGCTCCGACCGAATCGGCATCTGCATCTGCATCTGCAACCGAGTCTGCAACCGGGGCTACAACACTACGCTGCTACTGGCGCCTTATCGAACAATCGCCGGAACTGATTAACGCTGCATTAGAGCAGGCACTGCAACCCTGTTTTGCCAACGATCAACCCAGTCACGGACTGTTTGCCTTGCATGCTTGAGCAGCTCAAACTTTTTTTTCTGCCACCACCCACCCCCGCGCCTAAAACACGGCAAATCGTGGTCGCTGGCCGCGTGATCGATTTTCGTATTAAAACCGGCGCTCGCAACTTGAGCATGACGATCGACGAGCGCGGTCTGCGCCTGTCCGCACCCTCCCGCATGCGGCTGACTGACATCGATCATTTCGTTCTCGGCCACGGGGCCTGGGTGCTGAAAAAGCTGGACGAATTGGCACGCATCACTCGCCCGCGCCATATCAGCATCAAAGATGGCATCCGGCTTCCCCTGCTGGGGCAAGACATTGAAGTGCGTGTGATACCTGGCACCAACCGCTTCCGCTGGATAGCGCAAACCCTGGTGCTAGAAGCCCGCTCGGACGCCGACCTCGGGCACCTTGCCACCCGGGCTTTAAAAGCGCATGCGCTGACCCATTTTGGCCAGCGGCTATCGCACTACACCGCGCAGGTAGATCACGCGCCACCCCCGCTGAGACTTTCTGCCGCCCGTACTCGTTGGGGTAGTTGCAGCCGCAACAGCGGCATCCGGATCAATTGGCGCTTGATACACCTTGCTCCTCATCTGGGCGATTATGTCGTCGCCCATGAAGTAGCACATTTACTCGAGATGAATCACAGCCCGAATTTTTGGCGTATCGTGGGCAATATCTACCCCGACTGGAAAGCGGCACGCGCCGAGCTCAAAACCTGCGCCGCGTCTCTCCCTATTTTATGAAAGGCATGCCATGAGGATTCTGCACACCATGTTGCGCGTCGGCGATCTTGATCGCTCGCTGCATTTTTACACCCAAGTGTTAGGCATGCGGCTACTGCGCCGTAACGATTACCCCGCAGGAAAATTCACCCTCGCCTTTGTCGGCTTTGACGACGAAGAAAACAGCGCGGTGATCGAGCTCACCTACAACTGGGGCGTTGATCACTACGAGCTGGGCTCAGCCTTCGGCCACATTGCAATTGCGGTAGAAGATGCTGCCGCGACTTGTGAAACCATTCGCCAACGTGGCGGCAAGATCGTGCGCGAAGCAGGCCCTATGAAAGGCGGAACAACTGTTATCGCCTTCGTGGAAGATCCGGATGGCTACAAAATCGAGCTGATTGAAAAAAAATGACTGTTACTTCTATCTGTCAGTAACAGAAAAATACATCACGCCAGACGCAATACCCTTCAGTAAATGAGAGAGGCTTCAGAGAATCGTGCGCAATAAAGAATCCGCATACGCCCGCTTCGCTGCGGGAGTGAGCTGCTTGATGCGATATTCCTCTTGCGATGCGGCAGATCGGTCGGGATAGGCAATGCTTGCCAAAAGCCGCAATGGCGGATGCGAGCGGGTATAGCGCGCCCCTTTGCCCGCGCAGTGTGCATCGAATCGAGCTGCGACATCGACTGAAATGCCGGTGTAGATGCTGCCATCGATGCATTCAATCAAATAAACAAACCAGCTTTTATGTTCAGCAGCTTCTATGTTCAGCCCCCACGGGTTAGCGCAGATTCACCGGAAATTTTCAAGTGAGCAATGGATGCAGCCAGACAAACAATGTCTGCCCCTGCGCTGAGGCTAGTTGTGCCAGATCGGCCAAATCCATGATCATGGATTGAATGTCATCCTCCGGCCATCCTTCCATTTCAAATTCAGCGGTTGCAGCGAGCTCCTGGGCCACCTGCTCGAGAACTTCTTCATCGAGTTCGGCCAGCTTTTCTGTGACCGAATCAGCCAGCCTGAGCACGACAGCTCCTTCGCTACCGATATACAGTGGCTCATACAGAGCGCATGCCACATCAAAATCATCATTGGTCAGCAGGCTGTGCAACATGATGATTTTGGCGGTATCCACGCCACGCCGCTCAATGCCGCTCCATTCGTCCGTGGGGCGCAATGATTCGCCAATCGCAACCACTTCATCTTCATGGGCAGCAACAATCTGGGTTAACAGGTTCATGATGTGTCGTCTCTATTCAATCAATACGGTTATCAGCGGTGCCATCTGTCATGCACCATCATATTTTTTCTTCTAGCAATTCCCATTGTGTATAAGCGGTGGCGATTGCAGCATCTATTTCAGCCAGTTCCTGATGAACTTTCTTTTGCTGGTCAGCAGCTTGCTGATAAAAATCCGGCTCGGCAATTTGTCGATGCAACCGGGCTTGCCGAGATTCCAGATCGGCGACTTGCGCAAGCAGTTGATTGATCGATTGCTGCGTCTTGAAACTCGTTTTTTTACGCTCAACCACCGGCTCGGATGGTTTATTAGCCATACTTTTTTTCGCAGGCGCTTTGCTCATTGAGGCACCGCTGGCACTTTTGGCACCATCACCTGATGGCCGCTGCTGCAGCCAGTCGCTATAGCCCCCGATGTATTCTTTCCAGCGCCCCTGCCCTTCGCTGGCAATCGTTTGCGTGACCACATTATCCAGAAATTCACGGTCGTGGCTCACTAGAAAAACGGTGCCGGCGTAATCCTGCAACAGCGCTTCGAGCAATTCCAGCGTTTCGATGTCCAGGTCATTTGTGGGTTCATCCAGCACCAGCACATTGGCCGGTCGGGCAAAAAGCCGTGCCAGCAGCAGGCGATTCCGCTCTCCACCGGAAAGTGATTTGACCGGTGAGCGCGCACGCGCAGGCGCAAATAAAAAGTCTTCCAGATAGCCGATGACATGCTTTTTCGTTTGCCCGATTTCGACATAATCCGAGCCAGGGCTGATCACATCGACTAGCGCAGCCTCTGGATCGAGCTGCGTACGAAACTGGTCAAAATAAGCCACTTCAACCCGGCTCCCCATGCGCACATTGCCCGCATCAGCGGCTATTTCACCCAGCAACAGACGCAGTAGCGTCGTCTTACCTGCGCCGTTGGGGCCGATCAATCCAACTTTGTCGCCACGCTGAATGCGACAGGAAAAGTGATCCACCACCACGCGCTCGCCAAATTTTTTGGAAACACCATCGAGCTCGGCCACCAGTTTGCCGGATTCATCTCCGCGCACCAGTTGAAAATCAACCTTGCCTTGCTGCGAGCGACGGCTCGCACGATCACTGCGCAGCAATTCAAGGCGATGAATACGACCAACGCTGCGTGTACGACGCGCCTCCACCCCTTTGCGTATCCAGATTTCTTCTTGCGCCAGGAGCTTGTCCGCCCGCGCATTGGCAAGAGACTCTTCATGTAGCAGGAGCTCTTTGCGTTGCTGATATGCAGCAAAACTACCGGGGAAACTCACCAGATTGCCGCGATCCAGCTCGATGATGCGAGTCACGACACTATCCAGAAATGCCCGGTCATGGGTGACAAACATCACTGCGCCAGGGTAAGCGCTGAGCAGCTCTTCCAGCCACAGAATACCTTCAACGTCGAGATGATTGGTTGGCTCATCGAGCAGCAGCAAATCAGGCTCGGCCACCAGCGCCCGCGCCAGAGCCACGCGTTTTTTTCCACCACCGGAGAGCGCCGCAACACGGGCCTCGCCATCCAGCCCTAATCGCGAGACTGCCTGCTCAACACGTGAACTCAAACGCCAGCCATCGGCAGCCTCTAGCGCGGTTTGTAAATCATGCATCCGATCCATCGCCGCCGTATCACCAGCGCCGACTTTTTGCATGACCTGATGATATTCAGCGACGACCGCCGCAATATCACCCAGCCCTGAAGCAACCGCATCAAACACGTTGGTCTCATCAGCAAACTCCGGCTCTTGTGCCACATAGGCAATGCTGATGCCTGGCTGCCGCCAGATCAGCCCGTCATCCAGCGAACCCAGATCAGCCAGCGCCTTGAGCAAACTGGACTTACCCGTTCCGTTACGGCCAATCAGTCCCACCCGCTCGCCGGGATCGAGCTGCATTGCGGCCCGATCCAACAGGGCTACGTGACCGTAGGCAAGACAAGCGCGATCAATGGTGATTAAAGGCATAAGCGTTTTTAAAGTGTGAAGTGAATATAAAAAAGTGTCAGTTGAATCGCCGCGAAAGCTGCGAAATTATAGGTGAGCGGTTAGAATTTGCAGTGCGCCTTCGTAGCTCAGTGGATAGAGCGACCGCCTCCTAAGCGGTAGGTCAGCAGTTCGATTCTGCTCGAGGGTACCAGCCCCTTGGCTGTTTTACTTGATGCGTGTGAGTGCGGGGCGATTAGGTGTGGCAGTAGGTGTGGCAGCCGCTGCCTGAGCCGGGGCATCAACCGATGCCTCCGTCGATATATCAGATGCCTTGTTCTCTGTGCTCCCCACTACCGTGGCGCTCACCAGAGGATTTTTTTTCCCTGGTTCGTTTTTATCCCTGGGTTCGCTCTCAACGGTAAAGAGCTTGGGCGACTTGATTGCCGAGTCAGCCACGACGGGAGAGACACTGGGAGAGACGCTAGGTGGTGA
>JALRCC010000242.1 GCA_023257495.1 Rugosibacter sp.
CATCACAGCGGCACCCGTCGCGTTTCTTTGCAAAGGAGATTTCATATGAACAAGCTGCAAAAAGGTTTTACCTTGATCGAGCTGATGATCGTCGTGGCGATCATTGGCATTCTGGCCGCAATTGCGATTCCTCAGTTCACCGAGTACACCAAAAAAGGTGAAAACAAAGCGGCGCAATCAGACGCAAAAAATGTGCTGACCTCAGGGTTGGCTAATACAACCCCTTAATACAACCTCTTAATGCGGTTTATCTGAAAGGAATCGAAATGAAAAAATTACTGATTGCTGGATTGATTTCTGGTCTTTTCTCCGCCGGTGCAATGGCTGCGGCTTGCACTGGTGCCGGTGGCGCTCAAACTGCGGGTGCAACAACGGGTGGCACTGCTGCTACCGAACAGTGTGTTTGCGATGGTAAAGCGGCGGTAAAAAGCACCGTTAATGGAGGCAAGGGCAGCACGGCAACCACGCCGATTTTCCTGGCATCGGGGTTTGATGTGCAGTGTTCTGCCAATACCATCGTGAGCTACAACGAGGTGTCTGCAACGGCTTTTGCTGTTGGCTCAGGCTCAGTGAAGGGGAATCAATCATTCAAGGGCTCAAGTGCGGGGGGTGGTGTTGCTAAGCATGCGAATTGTCCCGCAACAGGTTGCACGTCTACTGAAGTAACCGCTGCAACAGCTCAGGCAGCGCTTGATTCTACGTCTTAACTTGCAGCGTTTTTGAATGCAAAAAGAGCGCACTCTTGGGTGCGCTCTTTTTGCTTGGGTTTTCTACCTGAGGTTTTCTATGTGGCAGTTCATGCTTTCCGCCGGACGTGCCGGGCTGCGTAGCCGCAGTATTCAGGCCATTCTGATTCTGGGTGCCTTGTTGATGGGCATTGCCTATCTCTCTGCTTCGTTTTCCCCTCGCCAGCCGCAGACGGTGGCTCTGGATGTGGGGCTTTCCGGTCTGCGCATCACGCTGGTGCTGTTTGCCCTGTTCTGGGTGCAGGAACTGGTTGCGCGCGAGATCGAACGGCGCACGGTGCTGTTTGCGCTGACTTACCCTGTGCCACGGGGGCGCTACATGGTCGGCCGGTTTCTTGGCATCGCCGGTCTGCTGGCTCTGGCTGCGGTGCTGCTGGGGCTGTTGTTGTGGCTGGTGGTGCTGGTGCTGGGCAAAGGGTATGAACAGGGTTTTGCTGTCGTGCTGGGCGTGCCGTATTGGAGCAGTGTGGCCGGGCTATGGGTGGATGCGGTGGTGGTGGCGGCTTTTGCCGTATGGGTGGCTACCTTTTCTACGGTCCCCATGTTGCCTTTGGCGCTGGGGCTGGCGTTTGCCATCGCAGGGAAAAGCCTGGGCGCTGTGGCCGAATATCTGGCCAAGGGTGCCGATGGTGACCCGGCACTGATGCGCTTTGCGCCAATCATCGATGCGATTCAATGGGTGTTGCCTGACTTGTCGCGGCTGGATTGGCGGGCATGGCCGATGTATGGCCTGGCGCCGGATAGCCAGGCGGTTGCGCTGGGTTTGTTGATGGCGGCAAGCTATATGGGTTTGCTGATTGCCCTGGCGGTGATCACGTTTACCCGACGCGATTTTGAATAATGGCAAAAAAACTCGGTGCTGGTGAGACGGTGAATCGCGTGCGCAAATATGGATTACCGCTGCTCCTGGGCATGCTGATGGCGCTTGCCTTTATCGCCAGCACGCAGCGACTCAAGCCCTTGCCGCGACAAACCGTTGCGGTCGAAATGCAGGTCGCCCTGCCTTTGTTTGTGCAGGTATTCATGGCAGCGGGCGATCGATTCCTGGCGGCAGACATTGCGGCCATTCGCGCGCTGGTGGTCTCTACCGAAAAAATGAAGCCCGAGGATTATGCCGTGCTGGCCAAGGTGCAAAAGGATGTGTCCTGGCTTAACCCGGCGCATGAAGACAACTACTACATTGCCTTCGCGATTCTGCCGCAGTATGGTGAGCTCGATGCGGCGCAAACGATCCTCGCGCGCGCCAGCCGTGTACGATTTTTCGATTATCAGCCGGCGTTTTTTTACGGCTTCAACCAGTGGTATTACAAACACGATCCGGCAGGCGCTGCCGCCTGGCTGCGTGAAGCCGCACTGAAACTGCCCGACCCCGATCAGCAGCTGACCATGCAGAACATGGCCGCGCGCTGGATGGACAGAGCGTCAGATACTGAGCTGGCGATTCGTGTGGTCGAAGCTTTGGCCAAAGAAGCGCGCCGCCCGGATTTCCGCAAATACCTGGAAACGCGGGTGTTGCGTTTGCGCCAGTTGCAGCAATTGCGCAGCGCTGCGCAAACCTACCGCGAGCGCTTTGGCAAACCCGTGCCTGACCTGCAAACGCTGGTCGCTTCAGGCATTCTTCCCACCCTGCCACAAGATCCTTTCGGCTTCGGCTTCGGGTTCGATAAACAGGGCGATATTGTTCTGCGTACTTCACCCCCTCCATCATGACTTATGCCATAGACATTCACGATCTGCGCAAAACCTACCCGCGCCGCTGGGCCTCGCCACCGTTCGAAGCCCTGAAAGGGGTTTCGCTTACGGTTGCCGAGGGCGAGACGTTTGGCTTCATCGGCCCGAATGGTGCAGGCAAGAGCACCTTGATCAAGATTCTGACCGGCGTGATGCGGCCAACACGGGGCAGCGCGGCGCTTTTCGACATCGATGTCACCGAAAGTGCGGCGCGTACCGGCCTTGGCTACGTGCCGGAAAACCCCAGCTTGCCGGATTATCTGACCCCGCTGGAAATTCTCGAGATGGGGCTGACGCTGCATCGGCGCAAGATGGTTGCTGCACGCAGCCATTGCCTGCAGTGGCTTGAGCGCTTCGGCCTGATTGATGTGGCGAACAAAACCGTGCGCGGATTTTCCAAGGGCATGGCGCAACGCACGGCGCTGGCGCATGCGCTGGCCGTTGAGCCGCGTTTGCTGATTCTTGACGAGCCGCTCTCTGGCCTTGACCCGATCGGGCGGCGTGAGGTGGTGGATATCCTCGCCGAATATCGCCAGCAAGGCGGCACGATTTTTCTGACTTCGCATGTGCTGCATGATGTCGAACGCCTGGCTGACCGCTTCGGCCTGATTCATAAAGGCGAACTGCGCGCCGTGCGCTCACCGGCGGAACTCGCTGGTGAGGAAGACCGGGTGCTGGTGCGCAGCCAGGGCCTGGCCGCAGCGCTGCCGGACATGCAGGCGGAGCCGGGTGGCCGCTGGGTGATTGAAGTGCCGCGCACGACGCTGTGGCAGACCTTGCAGACACTGCAAGGCGCAGGGCATCAGCTGATCGAAGTCAAACCCACGCTCTCGCTCGAAACGGCGTTCATGTATGTGGTCCAGGGCGGCTGAGGCGTCGGGTCTGCCGGATACGCCGCAAAACTCGGCGCTGGTGACACGGCGGTTTTGGGCCGCCAGCGGCGTCTTGCTGACGGCGTTTTTGCTGTGGCTGTTGAATCATCCCTACCAGGGCATCTGGCACGATGCGCGCGTGTACGGCCTGATCGCTGCGTACTGGATTCATCCGCAGGCGCTGGCGCATGATCTGTTTTTCCAGTTCGGCTCGCAAGGCAGTCTGAGCCTGTTCACCCCGATCTATGGCGAGCTGGTGCGCGCGCTGGGGCTGGATCTGGCGGCGCGCCTGGTCGTGCTCTCGGGTGGTGCGTTCTGGTGCGTGGCCCTGTTCGCGCTCTCGCGGGCGGTGCTGGGTGACACTCTGGCCGGACGTTTCGCGGTGCTCTTCGGCGTGGTGCTGAGCGTGAGCTACTCGCCCAATACCTCGATCTTTGTGCTTAATGAAAACTTCGCCACGGCACGTTCATGGGCCATGCCGTCGGGCCTGCTCGCCGTGGCGTTGCTGGCGCAAGGCAGAGTGTGGTGGGCGGGCGCGCTGGCGTTGTTCTCTTGCCTGCTGCATCCGCTGCTGGGCATCTGGCCGTTGTCGCTGGTGATTGCCATGTGCATGCCGATGCGCTGGCTGGTGCCGCTGATGTTGATTGCGATTCTGGCGCTAGGCGTTATCGGCATGCTGAACCCGGACATTCCACACCTGCAATTGATGCATGGTGAATGGCTGGATTACCTTCATGGCGCATCCGATATTCTTTTCAAGCCGCTGGGCGAGAATCGGTTACTCGTGTGCTTCACTGTTTTAGCCGGGCTGCTTGCCGGTGCCCGGGCGGGCAGCCCGTCGTTGCAGCCCCTGTACGCACGTTTGCTGGTGCTGGCCTCTGGCGGGTTAATGCTGGCGCTGATGATTTCCTATGCGCTGCCCATTGAAGGCCTGGTGCAGGCGCAACCCTGGCGGGTATTCTGGCTGGCTATCCCGATGGCGGCGTTTGCTGTGCTGGATGTGTTGCAGCGGGCGTCAACCGCTGCGCGAAGCGGTGCTTTGTTGTCCGGCTTCTTGCTCGTTCTGGTGACGCTGGATGCCGCGCTGCTCGAGCCCCTGGTGTGGCTGATCTGCGGGGCAAGCTTTTTGGGAAGGCGATATCCTGCTCTGCTCGCGGAGCAAATATCCGAATGGCGCAAGTTCCTCTGGATGACTTTGGTGGTGCTCGGTGTATTTGCACTACCAGGATTCATCGTGGATCTTGAAATTGATGGTGCGCGATTCATTCAGCCTTGGTGGCAAGGACCATTATGGTTGCAGGGGCTGGTGTCGGGAGGTGGGTGGCTATTGCCGTTATTGCTGGCTTGGTTGTCGTGCAGAAAGTATTCACTGCCGATGGCCAGGATATTGACGTTGCTTGTCGCGGTGCTGTTGGTTTTGGGGATGGCACATTGGGATAAACGTTCGGAACGATTATTGAAAAGGGAAGAAAGCTATCTGAATAACCACCAGCCACCGCATCCATTCGCGGCATATATCCGCAGCGGGCAAACCGTAGCATTGCCTGAGCACGAGATGACGGTGTGGTTCGTTTTGCACACCGCCAGCTACTGGGGAAAAACACAGGGTATCGGAGTGGTCTTTTCGCAGAAAAAATTCATCGAGTGGCAGCGCCGTGGTGACTTGGTGGAAGAGCCATGTCACCCATTGACCGCATGTACTGACCCGATGGTCGATTGGGTGATCGCACCGCGCCCCATTCCCGATATTGCGCCACTGGCAACAGCGCCCGATGGGGCGCTTTACGCTTGTGCGCCGCTGCGCGCCGTGTCACCAGCGCACCCGTCAAGAAGTCCCAGTGAGCTGCCGACTTATTGAAAATCCCAAGGGTACCCAATGCCAGCAAACAAGCTGATTTTCACGGCCATCAACCTGCTAGGGGCAGGGGTCGTGTTCCTTGGGTGGTGGCCTGTGCCTGGCAGTTATTTTCTGCTCGAACCTGTTTTGTTCTGCACGATTGCGGTGCTGTGTTTATTCATGTTGCCAGTCGGCGAGGTGCGTATCAACCGCCGCAGTTGGTTGGCCTATGCTGCTTTTGCTACCTGGGTGGTTCTTTCCGATGCGCTCAGCGGCGAGTTTTTACCCGCCTTGGCGCGGGATGCGCACTGGCTGATCCTGCCATTGCTTGTCGTTCTCTATAAGCCGCTTTTCGCCAGGAGCGAAGAGCCGCTCAAAATACTGCAAGTAGCCGTCGCGTTGAGTTTGATCGTGATTTGTTATCGTCTGATCGATGACGCTGCTGGCGTTGTTGACTGGATCAGGCTACCCATTTTCGGAAATGTCCGCCGCCTGGCCATGACGGCGGGATTGATGAGCGTGTTTCTTTATCATGACACCGG
>JALRCC010000256.1 GCA_023257495.1 Rugosibacter sp.
GCACCGTAAGCCTCAAGCGCCCACACCTCCATCTCACCAAACCGCTGGCCACCAAACGGCGCTTTACCGCCCAGCGGTTGCTGAGTGACTAAACTATATGGACCTGTTGAGCGTGCGTGCATCTTGTCATCGACCAAATGATGTAATTTAAGAACATGCATATAACCAACAGTCACCTTTCGATCGAATTTTTCACCGGTGCGTCCATCAAACAAATCAACCTGGCCGTCAGCTGGCAAATCCGCCAGATCAAGCATTGTTTTGATTTCCGACTCATGCGCACCATCAAATACCGGGGTAGCAAAGGGCACTCCCTCTTTTAGATTCACGGCAAGCTCAGCTAGCTCGAAGTCATTCAGGCTATTAATTTCCTCATTCTTTCCTGAGTTGTTGTAAATATTATTCAATAAGTTGCGCACCTCAGCGGCAGAAGCTTGTTGGCGTAACAGCGTATCAATTTTCTTTCCAAGGCCTTTGGCAGCCCATCCGAGATGAGTTTCAAGAATCTGCCCAATGTTCATACGTGATGGAACGCCTAGTGGATTAAGAACGATATCCATTGCTGTACCATCAGCCATGTGCGGCATATCTTCTATCGGTACAATTTTCGAGATGACGCCCTTATTGCCGTGTCGACCAGCCATTTTGTCCCCGGGTTGAACGCGACGTTTGACAGCAAGATAGACCTTAACCATTTTCTGCACGCCGGCGGGCAGCTCATCTCCTTGCGTCAGTTTCTTTTTCTTAGCCTCGAATGCCACATCAAAATCCTTACGCGTCTGCTCAATACTGTCGCGTAAACTTTCCAGTTGCTCCTGAGCATCTTCGGCAGCGAGCGAAATATCAAACCAATGATAGTGCTCAACCGTTTCAAGATATGCCTTGGTTATTTTGGTTCCTTTAGCGAGTTTTTTAGGTCCCTTATTTGCAACCTTATTAACCAGCAGCTTTTCAATTCGCGCAAACGTGTCACGCTCAACGATACGCATTTGGTCAGCCAAATCTTGCTTATAGCCTTTTAGCATATCGTCGATAATTGACTGCGCACGCTTATCCCGCTCGATACCCTCGCGTGTAAATACTTGTACATCAATTACCGTCCCTACCATTCCAGACGGAACTTTTAATGAGGTATCTTTTACATCAGAAGCCTTTTCACCAAAAATTGCACGTAACAGCTTTTCTTCAGGTGTAAGCTGCGTTTCACCTTTAGGTGTTACCTTACCAACCAGCACATCACCGGCTTCTACTTCTGCACCAATATAAACAATACCTGACTCATCCAGTCGTCCAAGCTGCGACTCTCCCAGGGTGGCAATGTCTCTTGAAATTTCTTCAGGCCCGAGCTTTGTGTCACGTGCCATAACCGTCAACTCTTCAATGTGAATTGAAGTAAAGCGATCTTCTGCTACTACGCGCTCGGAAATAAGGATTGAGTCCTCAAAGTTATAACCGTTCCATGGCATAAATGCCACAAGCATGTTCTGGCCTAGCGCCAACTCACCAAGATCAGTCGAAGCGCCATCGGCAATCACATCACCCTTACCGATCACATCTCCCATTCTGACAATGGGACGCTGGTTAATGTTGGTATTTTGGTTCGATCTGGTGTACTTGATGAGATTGTAGATGTCGACACCAACTTCTCCCGGTACAGTCTCTTCGTCATTAACGCGAACCACAATCCGGTTTGCATCAACATAATCAACCAACCCGCCACGTAAAGCCTGTACAGCCGTTCCTGAGTCGACAGCCACCGTACGTTCAATACCGGTCCCAACGAATGCCTTTTCCGGACGCAGACAAGGAACTGCCTGACGCTGCATATTGGCACCCATCAAAGCACGATTGGCATCATCATGCTCCAGGAAGGGAATTAAGGAGGCAGCGACTGACACGATCTGATTAGGCGCAACGTCCATATATTGCACATCGCCTGGCTCTTTAAGAGAAAACTCGCCATTAAGTCGGCAAGAGACCAAGGCACCAGTCAAAACGCCCTTCTTATCCAGCTCCGTATTTGCTTGAGCAATGACATACTTCCCCTCTTCAATCGCTGACAAATATTCAATTTCATCTGTGACGCGACTATCCACTACCTTCCGGTAAGGGGTCTCCATGAAACCATATTCGTTTGTGCGTGAATAAAGCGCCAAGGAGTTGATCAGACCAATATTTGGGCCCTCTGGTGTTTCGATAGGACAAACACGACCGTAATGCGTTGGATGCACATCTCGCACCTCAAAGCCGGCACGCTCACGCGTCAATCCTCCAGGACCGAGAGCTGAAATGCGACGCTTGTGAGTGATCTCCGATAGAGGATTGGTTTGATCCATAAACTGCGACAGCTGACTCGAACCAAAGAACTCTTTAATTGCAGCAGAAATTGGTTTTGCATTAATCAAATCGCGGGGCATAAGATTATCGCTTTCCGCCTGATTGAGCCGCTCTTTTACGGCACGCTCAACGCGTACCAAACCTGCGCGAAACTGATTTTCAGCCAGCTCACCCACAGACCGCACCCGACGATTACCCAAGTGATCAATATCATCGACCTCGCCACGTCCATTACGCAACTCGACTAAGATCTTGACGACATCAACAATGTCTTCATTTGATAGCGTACCCAATCCTTCAATTTCTTCACGACCGACACGGCGGTTGAACTTCATGCGGCCAACGTCTGACAAGTCATAACGTTCATCAGAATAAAACAGGCTGTGAAATAAGTTTTCAACTGCATCTTCAGTTGGCGGCTCGCCTGGACGCATCATGCGGTAAATAGCAACGCGTGCAGCCCACTGATCAGTTGTTTCATCGATGCGCAAGGTTGACGAAATATATTCGCCACGATCAAGATCATTGACATAAAGCGTATTTAGATGCTCTACGCCATTTTCAATCATTTTTGCCAGTAGATCTTCGGTGATCTCATCATTTGCATTGGCAATAACTTCACCCGTCTCCTGATTGATCAGCGTGTTTGCAATAATTCGTCCTACCATGTACTCATCTGGCACAACAAATTTCTTAACGCCCGCCTCGGCTAGCTGGCGAATATGCTTGGCAGTAATCCGTTTATCTTTGCTAACGATAGGATTACCTGCTTTATCAAGAATATCGAACTTTGCCATCTCGCCACGCAAGCGCTCGAGATTACCCTCGGAAAAAATACCCTTCTTCGTGAACTGAAATGTATCAACCTCAAAGAAAGTGCTCAAAATTTCCTCATTGGTCATGCCAATTGCTTTGAGCAAAATAGTCACGGGCATTTTTCGCCGACGGTCAATCCGGAAGAACAAAATATCCTTCGGATCAAACTCGAAATCCAACCAAGATCCACGGTAGGGAATGATGCGCGCCGAGAATAATAATTTTCCAGAACTGTGCGTCTTACCCTTGTCATGCTCAAAAAATACGCCCGGAGAGCGATGTAACTGAGAAACAATGACACGCTCCGTACCATTGATAACAAACGAGCCGGTCGTCGTCATAAGCGGAATTTCACCCATATACAGCGGCTGATCTTCCTTAACCTCCTTGACTGCTTTCGTATCCCGATCCAACAGAATCAAACGCACCTTTGCCCGCAAGGGGCTAGCAAACGTCAAACCACGCTGATGACATTCTTTGACGTCAAATGATGGCTCGCCCAGCTCGTACTCAATAAATTCAAGCCTTGCATTGCCTGAGTGCGCAACAATCGGAAAAATTGACGCAAATGCAGCATGCAGACCTTGATTTTTTCGTGCGCTAGGCGCAACATCGGTTTGCAGAAAATGCATGTAAGAATCGATCTGCGTTGCCAGCAGGAATGGAATATTAAGTACATTCTCCCGCTTGGCAAAACTTTTGCGGATACGCTTTTTTTCAGTGTAAGAATAAGGCATGGTGTCTCCGTTCGTGATTCAGACATCGGGGGGGGATAAAAGAAAAAACTGCACGCAGCTTTTTTGTTTAGCCCCTAATCCAGAGCGGCTTCTGGAAAATTCAATTTGCGTACCGCATAGCAAAAAACGGGTCGGCAGCGAAACTGCCAACCCGTTTCAAGGCAAGAATTACTTGATCTCGACCTTTGCACCAGCTTCCTCAAGTTGCTTTTTGAGAGCTTCGGCATCCGCCTTGGAAACACCTTCCTTAACAGCCTTAGGGGCACCATCAACAACATCTTTGGCTTCCTTCAGCCCAAGACCTGTCGCGGCACGAACAACCTTGATAACTTCAACCTTCTTCTCACCAGCCGCTAGCAGCATGACATTGAATTCGGTTTGCTCTTCTGCAGCACCGGCAGCAGCGGCAGCAGGTGCTGCAACAGCAACAGCAGCCGCAGCAGCGGAAACACCAAACTTCTCTTCCATTTCCTTGATTAACTCGGAAAGTTCGAGAACGGTCATGCCAGCGATGGCTTCGAGAATTTCAGCTTTATTAACAGCCATAATTGCAACTCCTAAATGAATTTTGGATCAATAAAATACGATTACGCAGTCGTTTTTGCATCACGCACAGCCGCAAGACCCCGCACAAACTTCGTCGGAACTTCATTGAGCGTACGTACAAACTGAGTGATTGGCGCTTGCATCGTGCCCAGCAGTTTGGAGAGCAACTCCTCACGACTTGGCATCGTAGCCAATGCTTTGACACCCGCCGCGTCTAAGACGTAGTTGGGCATTGCGCCGGCTTTGATAACGAGCTGATCTTTACCTTTAGCAAAGTCATTGAGCAACTTGGCAGCCGCCACTGGATCTGTGGAGATTCCATAGATCAACGGACCAACAAGCTTGTCGGACAATGCTTCAAACGGCGTGCCAGCAACAGCACGACGCGCCAGGGTATTTTTCAGCACCCGCAAATACACACCCGATTGACGTGCTTTCGCACGCAAGCTGGTGAGATCAACCACTCCAAGACCACGATACTCGGCGACGATGATTGACTGAGCTTTCGCAACTACTGCGGAAACTTCTTCAACTACCGCCTTCTTGTCGTCAAGATTAAGACTCACGGTCACCTCCTAGTAAAACGCCCTCGCCGGAAAGTCGGCGCTGGCAATACGGCGGCCTTC
>JALRCC010000268.1 GCA_023257495.1 Rugosibacter sp.
GTGCTCTACCTCGCCAGCGACGAGAGCCGCTTCATGACCGGTGCCGAGCTCAAGCTGGACGGCGGCATTTCCGCAATGTCTTGCCAAAGATTGTCTTCAAGCTAGTGCCGCTGATACAGCGTCACCACACAAGCACCGCCCAAGCCCAGGTTATGCTGCAACGCCACCTTGGCGTCAGCCACCTGGCGTGCCTCGGCCTGGCCGCGCAACTGCCAGGTCAGCTCCGCACACTGTGCCAAACCCGTTGCACCCAACGGATGGCCCTTGGAGAGCAAACCGCCGGAAGGATTGGTAACCACTTTGCCGCCATAGGTGTTATCACCATCCAGAATGAATTTTTCTGCCGTACCACGCGGCGTCAAACTCAACGCCTCATAAGACAATAATTCATTGACGGTAAAACAGTCATGCAGTTCCACCACGTCTACATCTTCAGGCCCTATGCCAGATTCCGCGTACACTGCCTGAGCCGCGAGGCGCGCCATGTCAGCACCAATCAAATGGCGCATATCGTCACTGAATGCCTCTCCCCGATCGGTCGTCATCGACTGCCCGGCAATCGAGACACGCCTGTCCAGCCCATGTTTTTTGGCAAACGCGGGGGAGCAGACAATCGCTGCCGCCGCGCCACAGGTGGGCGGGCAGCATTGCAACCGCGTGAGCGGATCGGTCATTGGAGGAGAGGCCATCACCTCATCCAGCGTGACGGGCTTGCGGAATACGGCAAATGGATTATTGGCCGCATGCAAGCGAGACTTCACCGAAATACGCCCGAAAGTTTCCCGTGCAATGCCGAACTCATTGATATACGCCCGTCCGGCAGCTGCAAAAAACTGCGGTGTTTTCGGCGCCACTTCGTCAAACTGATTGTTATCCTGCAGAACCTGGGTAAACCGGTCCAAAGGGTTGGGTCGATCGCTATACGCGCCGCCCTTGAGCGCACCCGGATTCATTTGCTCAAAACCCACGGCCAGCGCACAATCCACCGCACCACTGGCCACCGCCTGACGCGCAAGGAACAATGCCGTAGAACCACTGGCGCAATTATTATTGACATTGATAACCGGAACACCCGTCATGCCAACGCCATAGAGCACCGCCTGTCCGGCAGTTGAATCAGCATAGACATAACCTGCATAGGCTTGCTGTATCGCCGTGTAATCGAGCCCTGCATCGGCCAGAGCTGCGCGCACGGCGCGGGCACCCATCAGCGGATAAGGATCGCTTTCTCCAGGCTTGACAAACGGAATCATGCCAACGCCGACAACATACACCGTGGGTGCCACCATGCCTTTCTCCTGTCTTGTTTTTATAGTAAAAAATAATACTGACTTATAAGCTATTAACTATACACCAGCTAACACAATCGCCATGCACAAGGCGATTCGCCATAAAATGCGCCCCCGCTTGTTTTCCTTGGGGCTTTTGTTGGCCGTCGAGTCTTTTGTCCGTCTTTCCCCTTTTCCGTCCTGACCCCTTTTCGCCCCTGCCCACTTTTTTGGTACCTGCTCTGTGATTCTGCTTCGTAATCTTGGTTTTTCCCGCAATGGCGACTCACTGGTTGAGGGCGCTTCGCTGCAAATTCATCCCGGCTGGAAAATCGGTTTGACCGGTGCCAATGGCTGCGGCAAATCATCCTTTCTGGCCTTGCTGCGTGGCGAACTGCATGCCGACCGGGGCGACCTGGAGCGACCGCAAAGCTGGGTGCTGGCACATGTCGCACAGGATACGCCTGCGTTACCCGATGCCGCGCTTGAGTTTGTACTCGATGGCGATGTCGAACTACGCCAGATTGAACGTGACTTGCTCGCCGCAGAACAACACCCGGACGACGATCACGCCGGTGAACAGATTGGTCTTCTGCATTCTCGCCTGGGTGAGATCGACGGCTATGCCGCCCGCTCCCGCGCTGCGGCTTTGATGCATGGCTTGGGCTTTACCGATGAAGACTTCGCCCGCCCGGTGGCAGAATTCTCTGGCGGCTGGCGCGTGCGGCTCAATTTGGCGCGCGCCCTGATGTGCCGCTCAGACTTGCTGCTACTGGATGAACCCACCAATCACCTCGATCTGGATGCGATTCTGTGGTTGGAAACCTGGCTCAAGAATTACGCCGGTACGCTGATTCTGATCTCGCATGATCGTGATTTTCTCGATGAAGTCACCAGTCACATCGTGCATGTTGAAAACTGCCGCATGCAAATGTTCACCGGCAATTATTCAGCATGCGAACGCGCCCGCGCCGAGCGGCTGGCCAATGATCTGGCGATGGCCGAAAAGCAGCGCCGCCAAGCCGCCCACTTGCAAAACTATATCGACCGTTTTCGCGCCAAGGCTTCCAAGGCGCGTCAAGCACAAAGTCGCATCAAGATGCTGGAAAAAATGGGTGATATTGCCGCAGCGCACATTGATACGCCTTTTAGTTTCAGCTTTCCCGAGCCCAGCGCTTTTTCTGATCCGCTCATGGTGATCGACCGCGTAAAAATCGGCTATAAAAATACCGCGCCGATTCTTGAGAACCTGAACTTCAGTCTGCGCCCCGATAGCCGCATTGGCCTGTTGGGACGCAACGGCGCGGGCAAATCCACACTCATGAAATTGCTCGCAGGCGATATTCAACCCCTGGCAGGTACCCGCGAAGACGGGCGCAACCTGAAAATGGGTTACTTTGCGCAACACCAGCTGGAACAACTGCGGCCCACCGAATCGCCCTTGTGGCACATGATTCATCAAGAAGCTGCCTTGGGCAAGCAAACGCGCGAGCAGGATTTACGCAATTATCTAGGCAGCTTTGATTTTCGCGGCGACATGGTCGATGCACCCTGCGGTCGTTTTTCCGGCGGCGAAAAATCGCGCCTGGCGCTGGCCCTGATGATACGCACCGCGCCCAATTTGCTGCTGCTGGACGAACCCACCAACCACCTC
>JALRCC010000112.1 GCA_023257495.1 Rugosibacter sp.
AGTGACAAGTCGCGAATATGTTGATTGAGTTCGACCAAGCCTGCGCCAGATGGGTGGGCAGCATAGCGCAGGCCGATGTAGCTGCGGGCGATAGCATGTATTTTTTTTGCATGCAGAGGGTATTGGCTAGCTGCGCGTGCAGCCAGAGTGTCCGGCCCTTCCCACGGCTGCCAAACAATGCCGCGTTTGGCGAGCTTGACGGTAAAACGCTGCCAGGCGCGGCGGGCGGGGTCGATGCGCTCGCGCCGACGCAGCACCCAGCTGGTGAGTAACAGCAAGGTCGTGCCGCAGAGCACAGCCAGGAGCGCTGTCATGTTGCGCCAATCCGCATCCAGCCCGAGACGAGTTAATAAATCGCGCTGCCGTTGCGGATCGTAGCCGAGCACCCACTGGTTCCAGCCGTTGGTAACGGCGTCGATCTGGTAACGAATGGCCTTGAGCCAGGCCATTTCATTGCGCGCCAAAAAAGGCAGGGTTTCAGCTGCCGGGATGGCCGTGGCGAGGTTGCTGTCAATGCGTCGTGGTGCGGCAATGGCGGTCGGGTCTATGCGCACCCAGCCTTGTTTTGCCAGCCAGACTTCTGTCCAGGCGTGGGCGTCATATTGGCGCACGACCAAAAACCCGTCGACGGGATTGATCTCACCCCCTTGATAGCCGGCCACGATGCGCGCAGGAACACCCGCAGCACGCAAGGCAAAGGCAAAGGCGGAGGCAAAGTGTTCGCAAAAGCCCCGTTTGTTGTCAAACAGGAATTCATCGACACTATCGCTGCCGGCAAGGGGCGGGTTGAGGGTTTAGCGCAATAGCTGGTGACTGAAAAAATCTTCGGCTGCTTGTAAAATGGCAACGTCATTGTCGCCATGACGTTGCCTCCAGCCGAGTGCTATGGCTCGGGTACGTGGGTTGCTGTTTTTGGGCAAGGCCAGAGATTCCTGCAAAATCTCTGGCGGGTCGGTCAGGCCTTTCTGGGTATCTGTTGCGGCGCGTTGCGTGTAGCGCATACGGCTGCGCACAGGTTGTCCGGATAACAATTGATAATCGCGAGTCAGGCCGCTTTCCAAGGGCAGCGTGGTGGGAAATTCCAGTGCGAAAAGCCAGCGTTTCCCGTGCGGTTCGAGGGTGAGTTCATAGTCGATTGTCTTACCTTTTTGTGCCACAGATGGCAGCGTGTTATAGGCCTCACGAGTTTGTGAGACACGCCAGGTGCGTCCATCAAAGTCAGGCATCACCAGCCCACGCCAATAAAGGCTGGATTGTGCGGGGACGATGCCAGTGAATCTCACGCGAAAGGCAATGGCGTCTGACTGTGAAAGCTGCGCAATAGTGCCCGGTGCCATGGCATCGGTAAGCCCGGAAACTGCTGCGCGGCGATCTTCGGGAAGCCCCCACAACGGGCCGTTGACGCGTGGGAAAAGGATGAACAGCAACAGCATGAAGGGCAGCGCTTGCAACAGCAGGCGGCCTGCGTGCTCAAAGTGTTGCTTGACGGTTGGACGATCATTATGGGCAGCGAGCAGGGCGGCGGTGGTAATGACAACTGCAAGACATGTCATGAACGCTGTGAGCAGCGTCTGGGTAAATAAAAATTGCCCGAGGATGAGGAAATAACAGAGCAATACGGTGACTACGGCATCGCGCGGGGCGCGAAGTTCCATGAGTTTGAGGGAGAGAAAAATCAGCAGCAGCGCGATGCCCGGGGTGCGGCCAAACAGGCTGCGGTATTCAAAAAAGACACCCAGCGAACCCGCAATCACCAGCAATACGAGCAGCCAGCGTGGCGGCAAGCGCCCACCGCGTTGAATGAGCCAGGCACGCCAGGCAAAAGCCGCGCCAGCACATAGCGCCAGCCACATCGGCATATACATGGCTAAAGGCGCAAAGGCGGTGACCGCTGCCAGCAGAAGCCACTGGCTTTGGCGGCGACTTACCGGGCGGTCAAGACGTGCCATACATCATTGGTGCTGCAGGTAAGGCGTATAAAGCCAGAGCTTGTAATCCGGCGGCACGATGTGCGGCCCCTTGTGCAGGAGCGAGGCGCAGAGTGGGCAGGCGCAAGCCCCAGTGCAGGCCAGCGGTGTCGGCATCCAGCAACCAGCGGGTAAGGCACGCAATGCGCTGCTCGCTGGTGAGTGCGCTCGGTGTGGCCTCCCAATCAAGCCAGAGTTTTTGCGCTGACTGGCCGCTAAAGAGTTTGGTTTGCAGTTTTTCATCATCTTGCCGTGCCGCCGCTTTCCACGCCACGTGACGCAGCGGGTCGGTTGGTTGGTGAGGGCGCAGACCGGCAAAGTCATCCGCATCTTGACCGGCATGGCTTGCGCCCTGGAATGCTTCGCCACTCCAGGGGAGAGGTGGCGCATTGCGTGCGGGTGCGGGGTAGACCAGACAGCGCATATCCGGCGCGATATAGCTCCATGCCCGCACCAGCCCCAGCGGCCAAGTGGTTTCGATGGTAACTCGGGGCAGAGCCAGCCAGCCTCGCTGGGTGGTTGGCAGCGTGAGCGTGGCAGTGTGGGTGGAGTGTGCGGGAAGATCAACCTCGACAGGTGCCTTACCCGAGAATGACAGCTGCAAGTTGATGCGCGCATCACGCCGGGTGTTTTCCAGCAGTAGATCAAAGCGGGCCAGATCACCTGCAAAGACCGGCAGACAGTGCCCTGGTCGCAAGGTGAGCTGGACGAGATTACGAAAGGTATGCAGGATAGTCACAATGCCCAGCCCGGCCAGCCAGAAAACCAGCGCATGGCCCAGGCTCAGGTTGTAATTCACCGCACCCAGAAAAATAGTGATAAGGGCAACGGCAAACGCAAGGCCCACGCGCGTGGGCAGCACATACACCCGGCGCTGAACCAGCGTGATGGGTGTGGGTTCGGGTGTTGGCACGCGGAGTGCCCAGTGCACAAAGTGCTCGTGCACAAATGATCGCAGCCGATGCAGCCAGCGCCACATTATCAGGGTAGTGGCACGGCCTCGATGAGCCGGTTCGCCGTCTCACCAGCGCCGACTTTTCTGGTGTCGTCGTGCGGGCGCAGTCGATGCGCGATAACGCCGGGGAGCACTGCTTGTACGTCTTCCGGTAGTACGTGATCGCGGCCATCAAGCAGTGCCCAGGCACGGGCAACGGCGAGCAGCGCGAGCCCCGCGCGTGGCGATAAACCGGCCACCCATAACGGCGAGCTGCGCGTGAAGGCCGTCAGCGCCTGAATGTACTCAATCAGTGCGGGCGAAGCGTATACGTTGCGCGTTTCTTGCTGGAGTTCAAGCAATTGGGGCGGTAACAGGCGCGGGGTGAGTTCGGCAACCATCTGGCGGCGGTCAGCTCCTGCCAGGAGTTCACGTTCAGCGGTGGCATCGGGATAGCCCAGTTCAATTTTGAGCAGGAAACGATCGAGTTGTGACTCAGGCAGGGGAAAGGTGCCGATTTGAAAAGCCGGGTTTTGCGTGGCAATGACAAAAAAAGGTGCGGGCAATGCGCGCGTTATTCCTTCGACGGTGACTTGCCGTTCTTCCATGGCTTCGAGCAGTGCGCTTTGCGCTTTGGGCGTGGCGCGGTTGAGTTCATCAGCCAGCACCATCTGCGTAAAAATCGGGCCGGGGTGAAAATGAAATGTTCCGCTGACCCGATCAAACACCGAGACGCCGATAATGTCGGCAGGCAGCATGTCACTGGTGAACTGGATGCGTTGCAGATCAAGCCCCAGCACACGCGCTAGCACGTGTGCCAGCGTCGTTTTACCTACCCCGGGAAAGTCTTCGATCAGCAAGTGACCACCCGCAAGCAGACAAGCCAATGCCATGCGGATGGGTTCTTTTTTGCCAAGAATGATGCGGTTGATGTCGGCGAGTAGCTGGGTTAAAAGCAAATGACGTTCGCTGGGTTGCATGAGTTGTGAGCGGGAGTGGGATGGTCAATAATAACGGGAACTTATCGCCGTGATTGTAAGTCATCACACCACCTGACTTTTATGACGACCGCTTTCATTTCCCACCGCGATTGCAAGCTCCATGACATGGGTGCTCAGCATCCCGAATGTCCTGCCCGGCTGGATGCGATTCATGATCATCTGATTGCCATGGGACTGGAAGCCAGTCTGACGTTTTTTGATGCGCCACTGGTCAGTCGGGAGCAACTGCAACGCGTGCATCCGGCGGATTATGTTGAGTACGTGCAGGCAAGTTGTCCGGTGCAGGGCATTGTGCATCTTGATCCGGATACGGCGATGTCGCCTGGTACGTGGCCTGCAGCGCTGCGTGCTGCAGGCGCGGGGTGTGATGCCGTTGATCGCATCATGCGCCGAGAAGTGGACAATGCTTTTTGTGCCGTGCGCCCGCCCGGGCATCATGCCGTCCCGAATCAGGCGATGGGGTTTTGTTTTTTTAACAACATTGCTGTTGCTGCGCGTCATGCGCTGGCCGCTTGGCCGCTGTCGCGGGTGGCGATTGTTGATTTTGACGTGCATCACGGCAATGGCACCGAAGCGGTTTTCTCGAACGATGAAAGCGTGTTGATGGTCGGCACGTTTCAGCATCCGTTTTATCCCTACAGCGGCACGGAGCCTCATGCCAGCAACATGTGCAATGTGCCCTTGGCTGCCGGTACGCGCGGGGAGGGTTTTCGTCAGGCAGTGACTGATCTCTGGTTACCCAGGCTGCATGATTTTCAGCCGGAAATGATCTTCATCTCGGCAGGCTTTGATGCACACCGTGAGGACGACATGGCTTCGTTAGGTTTGGTCGAGGATGACTACGCCTGGGTGACAACGCAGATCAAACAGGTGGCGGCAGCAAGCGCTCATGGGCGGATCGTCTCGATGCTGGAAGGTGGCTATGCACTTTCGGCTTTGGGGCGTAGCGTGGTAGCCCACTTGCGTGTGCTGGCCGATGTGTAACTGGATATGAATGGCCACGTTTGGCGATGGCCATCGGTTAGAATTGGCTTTTTGGTGTATTGCGTACATTTCTTATTTTCATGAAGACAACACAAGCGGCGATTCACGGTTAGATCAAGGGGTCAATCAA
>JALRCC010000122.1 GCA_023257495.1 Rugosibacter sp.
ATTCAAATAGCGATGAGCGTCACGATGGCCATGGCGACAAAGACGATCCAGCTGCCACGATCATGCAGGCTGAATACCAAGGGGTCGTCGTGCATTTCGCCACGCGAGGTTTTGATCCACAACCGGGAAGTCCAATACAACATCAGCGGGCAAAGCAACCACAGCAGGCGCGGGTGGCTGTAATGGCCGCTGACGGCCGGGCTGTCTACATACAGCGCCAGCACGAGTACGGCGAGGTATCCAGCCGAGATGCCCATGCTGCTGATGACTTGCGTATCGCTGAGTTGATAATCCCGACCTTTGGCACCTTCGCGTTCCAGTTTTTCCATGGTGACCAGTTCTGCTCCGCGTTTGACCAGTGCCAGGCTAAGAAAGGTGAACATCGAAAAGGCCAGCAGCCATGAAGAGATATCGACATTGATGACGATCGCACCAGCAATGATGCGTACCGTATACAGCAGCGCAAGCAAGAGCACGTCGATCAGCACATAGGTCTTGAAGTAGAGCGAGTACGACAGCGTAAGAGCAAGGTAGCTCAGCAGCACCAGCAAAAACCACAGCGAGAGACTGGCGGCGAGCAACAGGCCACCGAGTAGCAGCAAAGCCATGCCGATACAGCCTGGCACAATGCCCAGATTGCCTGCAGCGAAAGGCCGCCGACATTTGCGGGGATGCCTGCGGTCGCTGGCAAGATCAAGCAAGTCATTCAGCATGTAGGTGGCAGAGGCAACCAGACCAAAGGCAATGAATGCCAGCGCAACAGCCACCAGGTTGCCGGTGTTGAAGGCATGGGAAGTCAGCAAGGGCACCCCGATCAGCAGGTTTTTCATCCACTGGTGCAGGCGCGTTTGCTTTAACCAGATACGCCACAGCGGTGGCCTGTCGTCAAAAACCTGGCTGACTTCCGCGCGTTGTCGTGCGCCACGCGCGACGCCTGAGCCGGGATTCACAACGATGGCTTGGCGCGCCTTGGCCCAGATGGGGAAGTCGGCATTCGCGTTGCCCGCATAATCGAAAGGGGAGCCATCAGTGATTTTCAGGATGGCAGTCAGCTTGGCTTCACTGCGGAGATTTTGCGTGCCGTCACTGCACAGCACGCTCTGGAAGATATCGAGACGATCTGCGACGGGCTGAGCCAGTTTGGCATCCGATGCGGTCGCGAGATGAATGGCGCGCCCTGACGCATGCTGCGCACGCAAGTAGGCAACGAACTCATTTTGGAGCGGCAGCGTGTCGCTCTCCAGGCTGACGCGCTCGGCGATGCGAGCTTTCAGATAGGCCTTGCCGCGCAACAGCCAAAGACACATGGCAAAGATCATCCACGGGGCTTGCTTGAGCAGTGCCAGCGCGCTTTCGGCCAGCAGATCCGTCTTGATGAGTGTGCCATCGAGATCAACAAACAGTGGCACGGACAAGTGAGGGTCTGAGGTCATAGTGCAGCCGGATCCGGAGAGGAAAAGTGGAGATGATTATATGCAGTTCACTTATGCCTGAAAGACGAGCGAATGTGCACGTTTGTGTTTTATTTAAAGCGAATTTTCACGCGTTCGGCGGGTGAGGCAAGCAGCCCGAGGGCAACAGACAGTATCAGTGCCAAAAGCCAAACAGCGATAATGGGTATACCAAGCTGGTTTCCGGCTAGGGTGGCGATGCTATAACCAGCGCCTTGCCAGAGGTAAATCGAGTATCCCGACGTGATAAAAGGCTTCAGCCAGGGAGTGTCCCCCAGTTTTTCAAACCTTGCAACAACGCTTGGCTTGTTGAATGAGATGAATAAAAATACAGATATCCAAAGACATGAGAACAGAAAAAACAACGCATTCGGCGGGAATTTATTGATCTGCATATCCAGCAAATGAATGTCATTGGCAATAACCACTCTGAGAGCAAGTAGAGCTAGTGCAACAAAGGCAATAGTCAAAAAGTTGACGCGGCGAAAGTACTCTTTTGAGTGTGCAAGATAATAGCCAAATAGCGAGAAAATCAAATAAAACACGGATTGCTTGATCAGGTTTTCGATATTTCTGGCAGGAAGGTGTATCTCGGAGAGAATCATTTCAAAAAGCGCAATCCCGAGCATCAGGATCAATAAATGAGGGCTCTTGAAAGGACGAAACTTTGTCACCACAGGCATGGCTGCAGTGACAATCAAGAACACAGGAATAAACCACAGATGCCAATTGAGCATACCCGTGGAAAACCCCTGACCGGCCTTCACCGGGTTTAACCAGGCGCGCGTTACATCAAGGAGTGAGCCGGTAGCGTTGTGGTTGGAAAATGACACGGCAGTCACATAAAGAATGCAAAAAATCGCATATACCAAGTAGGGTAAGAGGATTCGGATACATCGTGCGGCTAGAAACAAACCGTAGGCTTTTATATTCAGGCGCTGCATTGCCCGGCCGCTGCTTGACTGTTCATACAGGTAATACGCATAGCCGGAAACAATGAATATTGCGGGCATTTCAAACAGCAACAGAGTGCTGATGGGTTGTGGCAGCAGGTGTAACCAAAAGAGCCCATGAATAATGGAGACGATATACAGCATCAACAGGCCACGCGTTGTATCAATTGTCTTGATGCGCCCCAAAAAACCTCCTGCACTATTAAGTTAATCCACTGAGCTTTGAAGTTAGCACAGAGTTTGAAAACTGGTTCGGATAGCTACGGTTATCGATCGATGTTTATTGATGGGTGTCAATGAGATCAGCCGCAACTGCCGGCGCTTGTGCCCACATAAAGCGGCCAAACTCGGTGCTGTAAGCCCCGATGCCTGCTGCTTCGCCGGAACATTGGCCGACGCGGCCTTGCTTGTCGGTGGCCGCATCGATGGCGGAACGGGCGCGCGAGAGCATCTGCGGCTGATAGGCGGCTTCTGCGAAATTAGCCTGTTTCCAGCGTGCCAGGGCATAGGCGATCAAGGCGGTGACCGAGCTGTCAGGCGGTGCGGTGGGTGTATCCAGCCGCCATGGCCAGTGGCCGTCGTCACGTTGGCGGGCCGCGAGTTTTGCCAATAAATGCTCGCCACGCGCCAGCCACAGGGATTTTTCTTCGCCCTCGGGCAACTCGCATACCGTATCCACGATGCCGATCAACAGCCAGCCAACGCCGCGTCCCCAGCCTGCCATGCCCATGGGCTCAAGTGTTTGGGCGTCAAATGCGTGATACACCCAACCGTCCTCCGCCTGCCCATGATGCCACATGGTTTCCAGCTGCCGCATGGCGATACCGGCGTAGCGTGGCGCAGCCGTCAAACGGGAAAGACGGGCAAGAAACGGGCATAAAAAAGCCAGCGTATCGACTAGCACCCAGTGTTTACCTGCTGTGTAAGGGATGCAACCCGTCTCGGCACCCGGCAAGCGGGCGAACGTTTCGCCCTGGGTCTTGGCATAAGCCAGATAGCGCGTGTTTTGTGTCAGCTCGAATAATCGTAGTGCGGCGTAACCCAGCCCGCCACGGTCTATGGCGACGCCGGCGAGAGTGGAATGCCCTTGCGCGTCAATCAGTCCGCGAAAGCATTTTTCTATCCATG
>JALRCC010000188.1 GCA_023257495.1 Rugosibacter sp.
CTTTACCCGAGCTTGTTGCGCAGGCGTCTCGGTAGGAATGGAACCAATCATGCGGCTCCAGGCAAAAGGGGAAATGCAGTTGGAACGTGAGTTATAACGACGCATATCCAGCGCAATGGATTTGGACAAGGCGGCAACTCCCAGCTTGGCTGCGGAATAGTTGGACTGACCCAGATTACCAATCAGACCGGAAGTGGATGTCATGTGCACATACGAGCTGCTTTCCTGATTGCGAAAATGCTCGGCTGCGGCACGGCTGACATAAAAGGCACCATTCAAATGCACATCAATCACGGCATGCCATTGTTCTTCGGTCATCTTGTGAAACATCACATCGCGCAAAATACCGGCGTTATTCACCACGCTATCAATGCGCCCGAAGTTATCCAGCGCACATTCAATAATCCGATGAGCACTAGCCCATGAGGCGACGCTTTCATAATTGGCAACCGCCTGGCCACCCTTGGCGATGATCTCCTGCACCACACTTTCGGCTGGCGTCTGATCGCTGCCCGAACCATCGGTTGCACCACCCAGATCATTCACCACGACGCGCGCGCCCTCTGCTGCCATCAACAAGGCGATATCACGGCCAATACCCCGACCCGCCCCTGTAACCACCACCACTTTGTCCTGCATCATCCCCTGCTCACTCATTTTGTTTCTCCTGGCCAATTAAATTGAATAACTGTTTTAAAAATACCTGTTCATGCAAGTCTCAACTCAGCCTTGCCAACCCCGAATCAAGTTTGCGGACGCAAATGTGCACTGGCTTCTTCTTCCATGCGCTGCCAGATTTCGATTGCCATCGGGTTTTGGCTTTCTTCTAGAATGTGCCCAACCAGCCCCACCGCGCGCGCCATCACGCCCAAGCCCCGCACGATCTTCCAGGGAAAGCCAAACTCGCAGCAGATCGCACCTATCGCACCGGTTGCGTTGATGGGCAGGGATTTACCCGCCGCATGCTCAGCCTCGCGGCCAATTGCCTGCATCAGCGCGACATAACGGCCAGACAGCCCGTTTTCGGTAGCGAGTTGAAATAGCCTGGGTGTACGTGGATCCATCGGCTTATGCAACGGGTGCCCCAGTCCCGGAATAATCGCCCCTGCCAGACGCATTTTGCTCACCGTCTCTTTGGCTATGGCGTCCAGATCCACCTCACCGGTGCCTGGAGGCAATGCCTCGTACAGCATTTTTGCGGCTGTTTCCATGCTGCCGACAAACACCGTGCCCAGGCCACACAAGCCTGCGGCAACGGCTGCCTGCAGAGACTCTGGTGCCCCTGCGTAAGTCAAACGTGCAGCCAGAGCACTGGGAGTGATGCCGTGCTCAACCAAGGTCACGATCAACGCATTGAACATGACAGACTCTCGCGGGGTGGGCATACGTGCAGTCAGCTCTAAAAATGCCATATCCCCAAAATTCAGCTTGCCCAGGATTTCACTCGGCAAATCGCGGCCATGCACATTGATTTGATCCGGTGTGCTCCAGGCAATGTTCGAACGTATTGGCTTTTGTTTTCTGCTCATCCCATCCACTCCTTATGCTTTTTTTATTGATCAACCAGAAAGCTTGTCCTGCCGATCGAAAACTCTTTGTATTTTTTATATTTTCACAATGTGTGCTTTGCCAAAATTTTGGGGATGGAGCCAACACACTCCACCCCCAAATTTTGTCTGAACTATCCGTACCAGCTGCCCTTCTTTTCTTTAGCGATAGGTCAATCAACCTGGCACTGACAGAAAACATGGCAGCATAAATAGCCTCACTGCACAATCAGGCAGGTTTGATACGCTGCTCTTCAGCATCAAGAAAAGCCCGCATTGCCGGGGCAGAGCCAGCTTCTTTAGCCAGCAGGGCAAGGGCTTTACTGCCCAGGGTATCCATATTGCCACCGGCTTTTACCAAACGTTCGATGCGTGCCAAACCTTCGTCCAGAAAAATCCAGAAGTCATTCAAGGCATCGGTGCGCACACGGCCATATCCTTTAACGATCCGCCCCGCATCCGCTGCCAGCGCACCCAACTGCGGACTCTTTTTAAGATTTGCCACAATCGCGGCTTCCCAGCGTGCCAGCAGGGCTTGCTCATGACCATAGCGGCGCGAGCTGCGGCGCAGGCATCTGAGCATGGAAATACCCCGCATGGTGGCGTACCCGAAAAAGCCATTGGTGTTCATCCGGATCGGAAACTTCAGGGTATCAAAATCGGATTTGAACAAGCGCCCCACTTTTTCGACCAAACTCGCAACGGGTGCAGGCAAACCACCAAGAATCTGCTCCATATCCGGCACCAAATAATCGGTGACAACAAAGCGCTGACCTTCGGTCACACCAAAATCCTGCTTGATCCGCTCAAACCGCTCTGGTCGGGTTTTAAGCTGGGCAACGCGCGCACCATCTTCGTAAGTCATCCAGTTGGACAAATGCTGTGCATAGGCTTCCACTAGATTGGCATCAGCACCTGGCTGCTTGGCCATTTGGGCAACACGCGCCAAAAAGTCTTCGGCATACTGGGTATCTTGATAATCCATCAGGCGGTACAAGGCCTCGGCCAGAATCAAATGCATGCGCGGGCCGTAGGTGAGTGCCGCATGCGAAAGCAGACGATCGTAATCCTTGCGCTGAGTCTCGCTCAACCGTCCTTGCCGCTGGCGTGCCAGTTCGGCACCATCAACAGTGGCTTGGCCCTCGACCATCATGCGTGGCAAGGTACCATCCTTGACACGGTTATAGCCAATATCAAAGGCTGCAATGCTGGCTTTGACATTCACTTCCGACTCACGTATCGCCTCATGAAACGGCTCACGGGGCAAATCAAATGCGGGAGAAGCAATGGCCGCACCCAGCAACAAGGCATTACTTGTTAAAGCGGGCAGACCCGCTTCCAATACCAAACGTTGCGCATCCACCACGTTGTGGCGATCAGGGGCGAGTTCAGCCACAGCACGCGCGATGATGGAAGAATCGTAAATACCGCCTTCTGCCGGCATTTTTTCCATCGTGGTCAAATAGCGCGTACTGTTGCCGATGATGCTACACGTGGGCGAAGCAAAGCCGCCAAATACCAGGCGACCTAACTCCAATAGCTCCTGACCGATGAGCAAATCCACGTCGCCCGGTGTAGCAAACACTGAAGGAATCGGCGTTTTTCCCTGACCAGGAATGGCTTCGCAGTAGTAAGTCACGGTGCCCGCGCGTTGCGAGAGGCCAAGTAAGCCAATGCTGGTCGCGCGCCAGCCTGCGTTCAGCAGACCATGCACGAGCCAATCACTCAATACGCCTCCCCCTTGGCCACCCACCGTGCCAATGAGAATACGCTTGGCGCGGGGACGGTCTGCTGAGATGGTTGCGGTTGATACAGTCGTCGTTGCGGTATTCATATTAGGCAGCTTCCTTGCTGGTTAAGGGAGTATGGACGGCGGGACGACCGACCATGAGACGAGACACGCTGGCCTTGATTTTTTCCAGCCAGCCAGCATTTTCAATTTTGGTGACCTTGAAGAACGAAGGACATAACTGCGCAGCCGTCGTGATTTCACCGCACACGCCACACCCCACGCAGGTGGTATCAATGGCGGCAATCGGCGCAGTACGCAAGCTGTTCGGCCCTTCTTTCAACGTCAAGGAGGGGCAGCCATTAAAGCGGATACACGCATGGTCACCCACGCAAACTTCCGAATCTACACCCAAGCGGTCGATTTCCACCCGTTCGCCTGCTTTAATGGCTTTGTCACGCTCCGGCTTGACGCGGCGTTGCTTTTGCAGCTGGCATTCAGCTTCAGAAATCAGCACACGCACTTTCGGAATCTTGGTGTCCCGTCGGTAGCGCGTCATGATCTCGTTGAACGCCTTGAAGTCATAGGGATTCACCCGCTCGACATCCTTGACGCCCATGCCCCGGAAGGTGTTTTCGATACTCATGTTAGAACCCACGTCTTCCCCTGTCATCAATTTGCCGACGTTGGGGTTTTCGTGTGCACCGGTCATGGCGGTCCATTTGTTGTCCGCCACGATATAAATCGCATCTTGCCGGTTGTAGATGGCATTGGCCGCAGAGGTATTGAATGCGCTGTGCCACAGCGTGCCATCACCTACGACCGATACGTTTTGCTGTTGTGATAAGGCCGAGATGCCTGCTGCGGCTGCCAGCCCCCCGCCCATACCCATGTTGGAATCGGCCATGCCGAATGGTGCATAAGCGGCCATGCCATAACAACCCACATCGCCACCATGCCATTCTCTTTGTCCGGTTTTATATTCCTCGATCTTCATGTTGGCAAAAATCGGCCGCTCGGGGCAACCCGTGCAAAAGGTCGGAATCCGTGGCGGCACAGGCGCGGGGAAAAGGCTCACGGCCTGGCTCTTCCTGGCAAGCACTTCGCCCAGGGTTGCAGTCGGGCTCAAGCCCAGTTCAGGCATGGCTTCGGCAATGAACCTGGCCAAGGGCTGGGCTACGCGATCAGGCAGCAATTCACCATATTTCGGGATAATGTCATGGCCATAAAACTTGGTCGTGATGCCACGCTTTTGCATCAATGTGCGCATCTGCATTTCCAGCAACTCAGGCTGCCCCTCTTCAACCAGCAGCACATGGCTCTTGTCTTGGATGAAGTTGGCAATTTGATCATCGTTTAGCGGATGGATGACGTTGAGCTGCAGAAGTTGCAGGCGTGAATCCATCTCGCCATACTCGTCCGCCAAACCCAGCAGACTTAACAAACGCATGGTGGTGTTAAAAGTGGTGCCATGGGTAATGACGCCCACCTTGGCATTCTCATGTCCAAAGTATTCGTTGAGTTTTCGCTCAACCACAAGACGTGAAGCAGTCGGCAGGCGACTTTCAAAACGCGCCGACTCCTGGTTATACGAGTTGGGCGGGAATGGGAAAGTTGCCGGGTTGCGCTTGAAGTCAACGGCCTTGTCGTTGGTGTTGATCTTGGCCATGACGTTATCACCCACTGTCACGCGTGCATTGCAGTGTGACAATTGCGGACGCACCAGCACGGCGACAACCGATTGGCTATCGCGCGAAATATCCATCCCCTCTTTGACCATACGATGCAGCACTTGCGAGTCACCACGTGAATCAATGACGATAATGCCGGATTTAACGCCCCAAGCCAGAGTACGCTGCAATACCGAGGTGCTCGATCCGCCGTAATCTTCACCGACGACGATCATGGCACCGTCCTTGACACCGATCTGCGAGACGTGATCGACCACGTCCTGGCCCACGCCATTGCCCAGCACCTTCCAGGTCACAGCGCCCCGCACGGGGCCATAGACCGAGGTTGTCAGCAAGGCAGCAGCAGCCATTTCATTGCTGGACGTCTCAAAAAAGATGCCATATTTTTTGAGCACCGTCTCGTAGGCATCCGCCGCCGCATCCATCACATTGGCCACCGGCGAGCCGGGATAGCCGCCGATATAGCTGATGCCGGATTCGAGCAGTGCCTTTAATACCACCAGCGCGCCATCACCATAGAGTGTGTCGCCGTGTTTTCCTTCCAGTTCTGCAATTTGTTCGGATGCGTAAGAATGTGCCATGATGTTTACTCCTCTAGATATTATTGTTGCGCATCAATCTGTTCACTGCTCATTGTCCATGTCTTTTGAATCCGGGCCACTTTCGGCACTTTCGGGAGAGATGCCGCACCGTCCCACCAACGCCGACTTTTCATGGAACATGGTAAGCACATTAACGCCCCTGAAACTTGGGCGGACGCTTCTCGCCAAAAGCTTTCAAGCCTTCTTTTTGATCTTCTGTCGTAATCAGGAAAGCCATGGATAAAGCCTCAACATCCATGAACGCATCAAACGGCATGCGCAGTGCATCGCGCAAGGCTTTTTTTGCCAAGCTATGCGCTACCGTCGGTCCGTCAGCCAGCTGATCGGCGATCTTTTGCGCTTGGCTGGTCAATTCAGCGGCGGGGACCGTCCAGTTATACAAACCAATATCGGTTGCCTCTTGGGCGGCCAAGGTTTTATTTAACAGCACGATTTCTTTTGCCCGCGTCATGCCCACGCGATGCGCCAGAAAATACAGTGCACCCGAATCCGGCATCGCGCCAATTTTGCCAAATGCCGGAATAAACGATGCTTCTTCGCTGGCCAGCACCAAATCTGCCGCCATCACCAAGCTAATGCCCGCACCGGCTGCCGGGCCGTTCAGCACAGCCAGCACAGGTTTGTCGAGCATGACGATGGCACGAATCAAGGGCCGCATTTCGATATCCAGAAAATGCAGCACTTCACTGGGCGAGTGATTTTTGAAAATGGATTTCAAATCTCCCCCGGCGCAAAACACCGGGCCTTCGCCAGTGAGTGACACAGCACGTATTGCCGGATCACGCGCAGCTTCAGCAAAGGCACCGGACAAGGCACGCACGCAGGCGGCATCTAAGGCATTGCGCACGTGAGGGCGCGTGATGCAGATTTCCATCACACCACCCCGGCGAGAAACAGCAATTGTTTGCTCTTGATTCATTGGTCAGCTTTCCGTTCAGGGATTTTTGAAGTTAGGCGTTTCTTTCGCCTTGAAAGCACGCACGGCTTCGGCATGATTAGCCGTACGGAAAGTCAGCCCTTCCAAACCCAGCGATGCATCAATGACCTGATTCAAAATCATGCGTAAATACAGATTCACTGATCGCTTGGTCATCTCTATCCCCAAGCGCGGGCCATTGGCCATACGTTCAGCAAAGGCGTAGGTGCGCGCTGCCAGTTCAGCTGCAGGCACTGCGTAATTCACCAGGCCGATTTCGGCGGCTTGCTTGCCCGTGAGCGGATCACCCGTCATGAGATATTCTTTTGCGCGGTTAGGGCCAATCAGCAAAGGCCAAATGATCGCACCCCCATCTCCTGCGGCCACGCCGACCGAGACGTGTGAATCGGCAATTTTCGCGGCTTCATCCATGAAGCTCACATCGGCAAACAACCCCAGCGTTGCGCCCAGACCCATGGCAGCACCATTGATCATGGAAATAACAGGCTGCCGCGCATCAATCAGCGCGCGTAAAACCTCAACGCCTTCACGCAAGACCTTGCTGTAATCGTCCCCATTCCCATCGCTCAGCACCTTGATCCAGTCAAGATCGCCCCCGGCACAAAACGCACGGCCCGCAGGATCACCGGTTAAAACAATAGCGCCAATAGTTTCATCCATCGCTGCCTCGCGCAAAGCCTGGGGCAACTCTTCATGCATGAAAGCATCGACCGCATTGCGTTTTTCAGGCGAACTCAGTTTGATGGTAAGAATTGCGCCTTTGCGTTCAAGAATCAACCGCTGATATTTTTTGCTCATGCCTCTCTCCCAAGTGAATTTAAATTTTTTTTAAAAAAACCTTACCGCATTTAAAAGCTCTACTCTCCCGTTGACACTTGCGCTGGCCCGTTCCATCGCTTCATGCCCGGCACATCAATATTGAATTGATCCAGTACGCGTCCTGCCATTTGGGTGACCGCATCATCCAGAGAACAAGGCCCAAGATAAAATGAGGGTACAGGCGGCATGATGATGGCACCGGCTTCTGTGGCTAACGTCATGTTGCGCAAGTGGATCAAATTCAACGGCGCTTCACGCGTTACCAACACCAGCTTGCGTCTCTCTTTTAACGTGACATCAGCCGCGCGGGTAATCAAATTGCTGCTCGCCCCATGCGCAATGGCCGACAAGGTATTCATCGAGCACGGAATCACGACCATGCCTGAGGTACGAAACGAGCCACTGGCAATGGATGCGCCAATGTCCTTGTTGCTGTGCACCTGCGTTGCCAATGATTCAAACGTCTCGCGCGACTCGTTTAACTCTAGCTTTGCAGTGAGCACAGCGGCAGCAGACAATACCAGGTGCGTCTCCCATCCTTCCACCTGCTTGAGCAATTGCAACAAGCGCAAACCGAGCAGGGAACCAGACGCACCACTGACGGCAACGATCAGCCGTTGCCGAGTGTCACTCATGCTGTTTTCCTGGCTGCATCGGTCGAACCAATGGCATTGGTCAAAAGCGCTTGCAACTTGTTGAAACCTGCGTCGCTATACGTTGCCATGGCCGCCTTGCGGAAGGCAGGATCAGCTCTGACCACGCCAATACCCTGCGTTGCCCATTCGCTAATCAATGCCTTGCCGCAATCCAATGCCCGCTGCTCTTGGCCTGCGTCGTAGGAGATCAACACCTCGCTTAACAAGGCGCGCCATGAAGTGCCCTGTTCAACCACCACACCACAGCCCGCTGCCTTGACCACTTCTTTAGTACGCTTGGCAAACTTGAGCGCAGGCCCACCCTCAATCGGCATGGCAAACACCAGGCGCAGATACCGTGAGCCTACCGATTTTTCATATTGCGCCCACTCGGCAATGGCGTGCCCCTGCATCAAGGCCGCACGTGCAGCGGCAGGATTTTCTTTGGCATCGGTCAAGTTCTCAAGGCGTGCAGCAGAACCCAATTTGCCAGCAATGCCATTCAACATGCCCCACAGCAGATCAACGTTTTTCGGCAGGCCATACAGTGCCCCGTAAATATTCCACGCGGCGGGCGTGCCGCCCAAGAGGGCTTTCTCGCTTTCGCCATCAATCACCACGATGGTATTCGGCACAATCATGTTAATGCGCAGATCCCGCATGATCTCGACCGCAGCGGTCATGGTCACTTCATCATCGATGCGTAACGCAAAAGGACGATAAGCCGGAGGCGCTGGCGAAACCCACAAGCCGACTTTGGTCGGGATACCCAAACCGGACTGTGTAAAGCTGCCATCCACATAAGGACCAAAGCCCAGCTTGAACAACTGCCAGCAATCCCCCTTCGGGAAAGCGCCCATGCCAGTACGTATCTGCGTGCCCTCGGCAGTAATCACCTCCAAGCCGCACTGCATCATCAAATTATCACTGTACGCGGTATAGCCAAAGGAGCGATCCCAGATGCTCCCCATGATGGATTCAGCGTCACTGCGCCCACTATCCACCCACATAGTGTGGCCTTTGGCTTTCAAGGCCGCGCGCAAATCGGCATGGCTCACGCCAGGCTCAACCAAAACGGTTGCAGAAGCAGGATCAATGGCAATCACCGCACGCATGCCGGATAGATCAACCAGCACAGGCTCGCTGGATACTTCTGGCGCAAGCAAGCCATTACCACTGGCATTGGGTGCAACCCACAAGGCCACACCTTCTTGATGAGCGGCTTGTTGAATCGCCTGAACATCCTGCACGGTTTTTGGGCGCACGACCTTTGTCGGCAGATGAGTCATACCTGCGGTGCCGCGCAAAATTTTCGCGTCGGTCAATGCTTCCACTTTCAAGCTGCTTTTTTTAAGCTTCGCTTCTAGAGTCGCTATGGTCATTATTTTCCTCACACTTCTTAAGTTGGTTTGCGCGCAGGTGGAATAACCTGCCGCAGACTATCCAAATCCACACCCTTCATCTGCGCCCAAGCCGGTCGCAGTTTAGGATCTACCGATTCAGCAGGCTCGCTATCCCGCCAGGTGTAGGCGCAATCCTTGCAGTGCCAGACGCGCCATAGAACTTTCCCCTCTTCCATTCCGGCATGCATTTGCGCCACCCCAGAGGATTCACATCGCGGACAAATTGTTTTCATCAGACGCCTCCTTTCTGAAGCTCAGTCAAGCGCTGCATCAACGCATCAATTTCCGGGCCCATCGGTCGATCAACAAGATGCGGATCAGCACCCAGGTTATCCGGTGCCATAAAGCTTGTCGCATCGATAATCAAGCGATGACCTTTGCCGGGCACTTCGGCTGCCGGATCAATCGGCACCATCGGCATATTGGGGATCACGATAATGTCGTTCGCCCGCGTGCGCGTCGACAACGCCCACATCACCTGGTTGAGATCAAACGGGTCAACATTCTCATCGACCAGAATCAGGTTTTTCAGATACATCGTGCCGTGTGGTGTGCCCAGCGCACGCATCGCAACCGACTTGGCAAAACCGGAGAAACGATTCTTCACCGAGATAATGCCGGTTAAGCCATGCTGATACAGCGCATTAACGGCAGCAACTTCAGGAAAATCTTTTTTCAACTGCGCATAAATCGGCGCAGAAGTATTCAGACCGATCAGCGTATCGTGCTCCGTCCAACCCTTGCCGATATAGATATTCTCGAAGATGGGGTTATTTCTGTGGCTCACGCCCGTCACACGGAACAAGGGCACTTTACGCACACCGCTGTAACTACCAGGAAATTCACCAAACGGGCCTTCCACCTCGCGCTGATTGAGCTGTAATTCGCCCTCAATCACCATCTCGGTGTCCGCCAGAATATCTGTGCCATTGACAGCCGTGGTCAAACGCAACGGTGCACCCATCATTTGCGAAGCGTAGGCGAATTCAGATTCATCGTAGCCCACAGGCGTTGCCGCAAACATCGGCATGGCGGGATGGTTACCAATCATGACCGAAACCTTCAACGGCTTGCCGTGCTGTTCAGCCATCAACATTTGACGACCCATGTCATGCGCGGGAATGGACAGCAGCGTGAAAGTATCCGGCCCCATGACCTGAATGCGATAAATGCCCACATTCTGCTTGCCAAAGTTATCAGGATCGAGCGGATCACGGCTAACGACACAAGCCTTGCCAATGTAGAAGCCCCCATCATTTGCGTTGATGCGATACAAGGGCAGCAAGTCATACAGGTTGATATTTTTATCCACCCGGTTTTCATTGACCGGCGCTTTTTCCGGGGCAACACGTTCGAGCAAGGGCTTATCTGAGCCCCAGCGCCGAATAATCTCAAAAAACAACTCGCGCACGGGGGTTGTTTTAGGCAAGCCCAGTAGCAAGGCCAGATTGCCAAAACTCCCGTGCACATTGACCGCAATACGCTTGCCTGGATAACCACGAATCTTGTCGAAGATGACCGCTGGCCCCGTCGATACGTTATTACCTGCGGCGACTGAAATATGGCGGATATCCGGCTCCGGCAGCACCGGATCCGGCCAGACGACACACTGCTCATGCTCATCCAAATAAGCCAGAAAGTCACGCAACGAACCCACACGCGCGGCAATCGCCTTGGCCTCGGCTGAGAGAGAGACGACTTTTTCAGTGGCCATGACCAGCTCCAGGTGCCTGGATTGTTACCCACTTCCACTCGGTGCAGTGGTCAATATCCGTTTGCGCCCCTTCGCGTCCCATGCCTGAGTCGCCCACACCGCCAAACGGCACATGCGGTTCATCATGCAGCGTCGGAGCATTGATATGAACCATGCCGGCATGAATCTGCTGCGACAGGCGCATCGCCTCAGCCAGATTTTGCGTAAAGACAGCGGCTGATAAACCATACGCGGTATCGTTGGCAATCGCTAACGCCGCATCAGCAGAGCCGACTTTATAAACAGCCGTCACCGGACCAAAGGTTTCTTCCTGGTAGCAGACCATGCTTGGATTCACGTTGGTAAGAATGGTCGGCAAACAACGATTGCCTTCCCACTGGCCACCCATTTCCAAGGTTGCTCCATTGGCGACCGCATTTTCGATGTGGTGCCGAATACGATCCCGCTGGCGTTGCGAAATGATCGGCCCGAGCATGGTTTTCGAATCACGCAAATCACCATAACCGACACCTGCGGCAGCGGCTTTATAGCGTTTCAAGAACTCATCATAAATCGGCGCTTCAACCAGAATCCGGCTGGATGCCATGCAGGCCTGGCCCTGGAACAAAAACATGCCAAACACAGCAGCATGAACAGCCGCATCCAGATCGGCATCCTTCAGAATGATCAGCGGATTTTTGCCGCCAAGTTCGAGCAAGGCACGTTTCATGTGCTCGCCGCACAGCATGGACAGATGACGGCCCACACGAGTTGAACCCGTGAAGTTAACGCCTTTGATGCGTGGGTGCGTCACCAAGCTGTCGCCAATCTCATGCCCAAAGCCGGTGACCACATTAAACACACCCGCAGGAAAACCGGCATCACGAAACAGCTCGGCAACCAGCAAGGCTAGCGCGGGCGCTTCTTCTGAAGCCAGCAACACAACCGTGTTACCTGTTGCAAGCGGCCCTGTGCATTGTTTCATCGCCTTGATCAGTGGCACATTGAACGGGGTGATGCAGGCAAACACACCGAGCGGCTCTCTCACGCTCATGCTAAAGCGGCCAGGGACATCCGAAGGCAGGGTTTGGCCCGTGATACGACGCGGAATACCTGACGCAGTACGCAAATGAGCGATGGCGTATTTGATCTCGAAATGCGCCTTCAACAACGGCGAGCCAATTTCGTCGATCAACACATCGGCAAACGCATCCTTGCGTTGCTCGAGCAGATCAGCTGCGCGGCTCAGCCAGGTTTCACGCTGCCCCGGTGTAGTGGTGCGATAGCTGGCAAAAGCCGCATGCGCTGCTTCCACAGCCAAATGCACATCGTCTGCCGAAGCTTTAGCAACTTCTGCGTAAGGACGGTCGTCAATCGGGTTGTGATCAATGAACACCGCATTGTCTTTTGCGGGGCGATACTCGCCGCCGATCCACAGATTAAGTTTTTTAACTGACATGAAAACTCCTCGTTATTTTTCTGATGTCTTTTCTGATGTCGCTGGGTGCGGGCCGGCAGAAAGATACTCGGCGAGCACCTTTAACTCTGAATCATTCAGCTCGCCCACCCGAAAAGCCGGCATCAAACCGCGTCCATTGCGTACAAAAAAGCGCACAAAATCCGGCGTTAAATTGTCACGATCTTCTAGCGCACCCTTGTCTTTGCCATACAGATAAGTCAGCGCCGCTGTGCCTGGATGTTCCATGCCACGATCGTGACACATGATGCAGTTCTTGACAAAAAGCGCTGAACCCTTGGCCAGCATCTCGGGACTTGGCGCAACCTTTACCGGCTCAGCTGTAGCAGCCACATCCGCAGCAGACGCCGTCTCACCAGCGCCGACTATTCCCAGAGCCAATGCTGCCGACAGCAAAATGGACATCAACGTGCGTTGACCAACAATGCTCTCATTTATCAATCGTGCCTTCATCATGCTCTCCCCTTACGCATGGATTTCGGCCAGATACCCATCTTCCCAGGTGACAAAATACCCGCCGGATCAACTACATCCTTGACCTTTTCATGCATTCTCAACAACGCGGAATTGTTCCAGTTATAAGTACCTGCAATCCGATCCATGAAGTCCACATGCGTTCGATACTCGCCATACCCGGCGGCAGCTGCCGCATCGACCAACTCGCCAAACAGCTTGTTGGCACGCGCCTTTTCTTTCGGGTCATTGCGATCGAACGTGAGGCAGAAAATATGATGCATATCGCGCCAGCCCACAGCAAATTCGCCGCAATAGTCAAAACCCGCCTTATTGCAACGGTCACGAATCAACTCATACTGCTTGGTGGCATCAACGCCCGTCACAGGCGAGATAGGCGAGAAATCAATGTGTGCGCCATTGGGAATCCAGTTCATCACGTTGTATTCGGTCATGTTCGGAATACCTGCGCCGAGCTTTTTCCGATACTGCCAAGCCACATCGTCTTTGGGACGATCTTCATCAAAATAAAACTTGGCACCCGGGATACTTGCAAAAGCATCACGAATCACTTCCCACGTGTTGTCCATCATGGGTGGCGGGCCATACAAGGCACCATAGAAATTCCACGCACCAATCTTTAGATCACTGCGCATTTTCTTGCGCACACTCTCAGGGATAGGGCCCTTGCCGGTGTAGTAATCGCGGCGTGTTACCTGCACAGCCGCCTCCCACAACATCTCGACCGTCATTGCCACGGCAGGAATCAACATACCTACTTTAAGCGGACGTAATACTTCAGTAATCGCATGCAGATCACTTTCCTTTTCAAAAGTGATCATGTACGGACGATAACCCGGTGGCTCAGGCATTAGCCACATCCCGACTTTGGTCACCACACCAAAATTGGATTGGGTAAATAAACCATCCATTGAAGGACCAAAGCCGTATTTGTACAGATGACTGGTTTGGCTACCAGGCATTGCACCCATACCTGTTTGCACCAGCGTGCCATCGGCCAGCATGACTTCCATGCCACACTGCATGGTCACGTGATCGCCATACGGGGTATAGCCCACGCCGTGCTCGGTCATATTGGGTAACACACCACCCCAGCCAGGTGCGGCACAATCCACCCAGAGTTTGCTGCCGATTTTTTGCAGGTGACGATATAAATCCATGTAACTCACGCCGGGTTCCACTACCGCATAACCGTGCTTTTCATTCACTTCAAGGATGCGGTTCATGCGCTTGAGGTCAAGCACAATGTAGCCCGCCTTGCGCGGTGCAGGCCCACCATAAGCAAAGTTTTTACCCGTCGAAACAGTCCATAACGGCGCGTTGTAATGGCGTGCCACTTCCAGCACGCGCCGCAACTCTTCCACATTGGCAGGCGCAACCGCAGCTGATGGCTGATGTAGCTCGGCAGGTGTCGTTAAATAGGCATCGTTATAAGCGGGCAATTCCCATTGCGTATCGGTAAATACATGCTCACGACCCACTACTTTTTGCAGATCGGCAACCAGCGCAGTAAATTGCTCGCGCTTAATTCCGGGAGGGAGAACAGCTTCCATCAGACAGCTCCTTTCGGCCAGACTAATAAGGACGCAAGATCAACACCCGGCCATGCTGGTGAAGTCAAGTCAAGGGTTTTGTGTTCAGTGCCAGAAGAAAGATCACCAGGAAGACCGCCGTGCCCCATGGATGCCAGCACTACGGCATACTGCGCCGGATCCTCCACGCGCGCAACCCAGCCTGATAGCTGTGCCATCGGAGCCTCCAAGCCAGTAAATTCATGGCTCATTTCGCCACTAGCAAGTCGATGATGCCGCGCTTCGAGCACGACACGCCAGTTAGGCTCCAGCATGCTGCGCACAGCAAACACCGTGGCTGGCCGCCCCAGCACGGCTAACGAACGGCCACGAGCCGACTCCAGCGTATCCAGCATGGCACTCCAACCAGCCGCATCATCTAGCGTCACCGTTTGATAAGCAAGGCCAATCTGGCGCACGCCAGCGGCCATATCGGCACCCATGGCAGCATCTGCCTCAAACAAACAAAGACTGTTTGTGGTCTCAGCCAAGCCACCGGCTATGGCGTTGGTTGTCGTGCCAAGCGAAGTGAGTAACGGTAACGCAACGCCGCCACTCACTGTCGCGCGCAGAAAAGTCCGCCGCGAAGATAGAGTTATGCTCATTTGATTCTCACTCCAAAAAAATTATTCACGGCGCACAGAAAATAAAAATGCCACTTTCCGCACGTCGCGCCCTGGTTATTATTTGGCAAACATGAATACATGCACCGGAATCATTCCGGGCAATACATCACCCGCCCTTCCTGCACCACTAAAAAAACACTGACTCAACGCACTCGTCTTGCCACGTCTGACTACTTCACGAATGAAATTAGGCAAGCTTAAAAAGACTCAGGCCGCCTCAAGAAAAAAATCGGTGACCAGCTTGGTAAAGCGGCTGGAATGCTCGATTTGCGTCCAGTGGCCACATTGCCCAAACACATGCAGCTGCGACTTGGAAATCAACTCAAACAACTTGTACGAAGCAGATAATGGAATCACCTGATCTTCACGGCCATGAATAATCAGCGTGTCTTTTTGTAGGGCGCGCAAATCTTCTTCGCGGCTAGCCAGCGCATCAATCCAGCGCTGACGAGGAGCTGGAAACATGCTGGAAAACGCCTCTTGATACCCGGGACGAATACTGGCGTCATAGCGCAGTCGTGCCAGCTCGTCACTGACTAGGTTTCTGTCATAAGCAAAAATATCCATTATCTTGCGCATATTTTCAAAAGAGGGCTGATAACCCCACACATCATCCAGCCCTTGAGTGAGTTTGAACGGCGTACCCGCTGCGCCCATCAACACCAGGCGATTCACACGCTCCGGAGCACGGATCGCCAGCGCCAGTGCCAGGCCACCGCCAAAAGAATTGCCAACAATATGCGCACGCTCAATTTTCAAAGCATCCAGCAAACCCAAGGCATGGCTCACCCAGTTTTGCATGGAGTACTCGACCCCAGCCGGGCGTTCGGTATAACCAAAGCCCACCATATCCGGGGCGATGACGCGAAAGTTTTTAGACAGCACAGGCATGCTGAGGCGCCAATTGGCAAAAGCCGTGACACCGGGACCTGAGCCGTGAATCATCAGCACAGGATCTCCTTCGCCCTGATCGTGATAATTCGTTGCAATACCATTGGCAACAATAGATAAACCGATCTCTGGATTACTGCTCATTACATCTCCTCAACTAAGTTAATGACTAAATATTTAGTAAAAATTTTTCTCCCATTTTGTCACAGAAAAGCATCAAATAAACCGCATGCTTCTCTTTTTTTGAAAAACGCATACAAATCAAACAACGGCAAAAAAACCACCCCATACCAAACAAACCCGCTAGGTAGCATAAACCCCATGCCCCTTATAATGCGCCAAGCATGTCGCCATCTCCTGCTTTACCATTCTTCAATCTGTTTTCTATTCAAGCCCTCATCTGAGTGCCACCTCCTCCTCGACGCACACCATGACATCCAGCGCTGATACGAGTTATTCCGCCACACCGCTTACCAGCCGCGCGTTGTATATCCTCCTTCTGGGTTATGTGCGACCTTACTGGCGCATGTTCGCGCTGGCCATTATTTTCATGGCCATTGCTGCCGCCACTGAGCCGGTTTTTCCTGCGCTCATGAAGCCTTTGCTGGATAACGGCTTCGGCGGCAAAACAACCGGCATATACAACCCCTGGGTGTTGCCACTGATTATCGTGGGCGTATTTTTATTGCGTGGTGTCTTTGGTTTTTGCGCTGATTATGCCTTGGCCTGGGTTTCCAACAAGGTGGTGCTCGATCTGCGCAACAGCATGTTCAATCGTCTGGTGCAATTGCCCACCACATTTTTTGACAACCAGTCATCAGGGGCTGTGATGTCACGCATCGCCTACGATGTTACCGGCGTAACCGGTGCAGCCACTGGTGTGCTGACCATCCTGATCAAAGATACCTTGGCCGTGGTCGGGCTATTGGGCTGGATGTTTTATCTCAACTGGATGTTGAGCTTGATTGCGTTAGTCATGATCCCCGCCATTGCGTTGGCGGTACTCAGTTTCAGTAAACGCCTGCGTGCGACCAGCCGCAGCGTACAGCGCGCCATGGGTGAGATCATGCATGTGCTCGAAGAAAGTATTGAAGCCCATAAAGTCGTCAAGATTTTTGGTGGCCAGCCCTATGAAAAACGACGGTTTGCTGACGCCAGTGGCAGGCAGCGTAGCCAGTCCATGCGTCAAACCATTGCTGCTGCCGCACTTGGCCCGATTGTGCAGCTATTTGCCGCGTTAGCGCTGGCAACAATCATTACAGTTGCCATACAGCAGTCCAACAGCAGTGATCAAACCACGGTAGGCAGCTTTGTCTCATTCATTACCGCCATGCTGATGCTGCTGGCACCACTCAAGCGACTGACAGATATTAACGCGCCCCTGCAACGCGGGCTGGCAGCAGCCGAAAGTGTTTTTGCCTTGATCGACGAAACACCCGAAGATGATTTTGGCACGACCACACTCGGACGCGCCAATGGCAATGTCATTTTTCGTAATGTTCATCTGCGCTACCCCGAGGCCTCGCGCGAAGCCTTGGCCGGGATCAATCTGACTCTACCTGCAGGGAAAACCGTCGCGCTGGTGGGTACCTCGGGCAGCGGTAAAACGTCGCTCGCCAATTTACTACCCCGGTTTTATCACCCGACTTCTGGCGAAATACTGATTGACGACCACTCGATCGAAACGCTCACCCTGGCCTCATTACGCGCAAACATTGCCTTGGTCTCGCAGGATGTCGTGCTGTTCAATGACACCGTTGCCGCCAATATTGCCTATGGCCTGCAGGGTGTCACTCAAGAAGCTTTGGAGCAGGCAGCGCTTGCCGCGCATGCGCTGGAATTCATTGAAGCCATGCCGCAAGGCTTTGCCACGCTGATCGGGGAAAATGGCGTCAAGCTCTCGGGCGGGCAACGCCAGCGTCTGGCGATTGCGCGCGCGATTCTGAAAAACGCGCCCATCCTGATCCTCGATGAAGCCACATCAGCACTCGATACAGAGTCCGAACGACACGTGCAGGCGGCGCTGGATGTGTTGATGAAAAATCGCACCACGCTGGTAGTCGCGCACCGGCTATCCACCATCGAACATGCCGATCGCATTGTTGTACTCGAAGCCGGACGCATTGTTGAGGAAGGATGCCACACGGAATTGCTGGCAAAAAATGCGGCATACGCCAGTTTTTACCGTATGCAGCGAACCACCGAAAATCAACAACGCTCGTGACCATCAACATACTGCACACAGAATCATCGCTCGGCTGGGGCGGACAAGAAAACCGCACGCTCAATGAGCTGACCGGCCTGCGCGCCTTGGGATATCAGCCGTTACTGGCTTGCCAGCCCAACGCTCGCTTAGGCATGAGGGCGCGCGAAGCGGGTTTTGAAGTGATTGATATTGCCATGCGTGGCGCGCTCGACCTGTCCGCACTATGGAAGCTGCGCCGCCTGATGGCCTCGCACCACATCGACATCGTAAACACTCACAGTGGACGCGACACCCAGCTCGCGGGCATGGCCGCACACACACTGGGCAAGCAGCGGCCACGCATCGTGCGTACGCGGCATCTGGCTCTACCGATTTCGTCTCTGTTCAGCTATGTCACACTGCCGGACCATGTCGTCACCGTCAGCCGCTTTGTCGCAAGTTACCTCGCCTCAGCCAAGGTGCCGATAGAACGCATGACGGCTGTACCCACAGGCATCGACTTGGACCGTTATCAAACCACGACTCCTGGCAGCTTGCGGGCAGAACTGGGCTTGAATAATGACGCACCGCTCATTGGCACCGTCGCGATTCTGCGCCGCAAAAAAGGGCATGCCGAGTTGATTGAGGCCATCCCCGCTGTGCTGGAACAATTTCCTGACGCACATTTTGTTTTTGCTGGTGACGGCCCGCAGACGGATAACCTGAATCATCGCATCCATGAACTCGGTTTAACCCGCAACGTGCATCTGCTGGGCTTGCGTCGTGATGTCGTCAATGTACTCGCCTCACTCGATCTTTTTGTTCTGCCCACGCATCAAGAAGCGCTGGGCACCGCATTTATTGAAGCTGCTGCCATGGGCGTGCCTGCCATCGCCAGCCGCGTGGACGGTGTGCCCGAGATCATTTGCGACGGCAAAACCGGTTTACTCGTTCCGGTGGGCGATAGCGCGGCCATTGCCGCCAGCATCATTCACCTGCTGGCAAACACCCCTTTGCGACAAGCAATGAGCGTAGCCGCACGGCCGTGGGTAGAAGCGCATTACTCCCGTGAAGTGATGGTTAATGGCATGCTGACCGCCTATCAAAAACTGCTGGCTGAAAAAACTGGCTCGTGAAAACTGCGCAGAGCATCCCGATCCTGATGTACCACCACGTGAGCCCAAATCCGGGCCTGGTGACGGTCTCGCCTGCGACGTTTCACGCACAGATGGCCTGGCTTGCCAGACATCACTACCACAGCATAGGCACTGATGATCTGGCAGCCTTTCTGAATGGCCAGCCGCTGCCTGAAAAATCCGTCATGATCACCTTTGATGATGGCTATCTCGACAACTATCTTTACGCACACCCGGTGTTGCAGGCGTTCGGATTCAAAGCGGTGCTATTCATCATTACCGGCTGGCTGGGCGAAGGCGAGCCACGTCACCTGCCGCACCCTTATTCAAAAAAAGTCGGCGCTGGTGAGACGGCAAACCATACGCCGCTCACCCCCTCCCATCGTACCTGCATGGAAAAAATTGCTGCCGGACAAGCGGATGAGGTCATGCTGCGCTGGAGCGAAGTTGCTGAAATGAAGGCAGCAGGCAGCTTTGAATTTCACACCCATACCCACACTCACCAGCGCTGGGATCGCTTGATCAGCGACCCGCAAGAACGCCAAAAAAAATTAGCCGCAGATTTAGCCGCCTCACGCGCGGCGCTAGAAGCCCATCTGGGCAACACATCGTCGCATCTGTGCTGGCCACAAGGCTACTTTGATGCCGATTACCAGACCGTGGCACACAGCGCAGGATTCACCCATCTTTACACCGTGAACAAAGAAACCTGCACGACAAAAACATCCCTTGCCGCCATTCCCCGCGTGGTAGTGAAAGATCGTGCAGATGGGTGGTTTGGACGGCGTCTGTGGCTTTATCGCCATCCCCTGCTCACGCGGGCTTACCTCGCTTTACGCGGCAGTTGATGGCCTGATGTCCATCACAACATCAGACAGGTCAAACGTCTTTAACGCCTTTACGCGGTGTGCGTCAGCCCGCCTTCAACGAGAATATCCTGCCCGGTGATATAACCGCTACCAGACGAGAGCAGGAAAGCCACGGTTTCTGCAATTTCTTCGACACGCCCGGCACGCGCCATGGGAATCATGGCGCAAGTGGCTTCATCCACGGGGAAGGTATCAATAAACCCGGGCAGCACATTGTTCATGCGAATGCCCGCTGCCGCGTAGCGTGTTGCATACAGCTTGGTAAAACTCGACAAGGCAGCCCGAATGGCGGAAGAAATCGGATAACCCGGTGTAGGCTCTTTGGCACCGTAGGTAGAAATATTGACCATCGCCCCACCACGCTGGCTCTCGAAAACCGGCGTCACCAGCCGTGACATACGCACCACATTCAGCAGCAATAGATCCAGCGCAGCATGCCAATCATCATCGCTCAAACCCAGTAATTCACCACTCGCTGCATGGCCCGTGTTATTCACGACGGCATCAATGCGGCCATAGGTGGCCAGTGCCAGATCAACCACCCGCTTGAGATCATCCGTTTCAGTTACCGAACCCTGCAAACCAACACCGCCTAATGCCTTGGCCAGTTGAATGACACGCTCCGAGCGTGCCATCAAAACCACGTTATAACCCCGCGCCGCCAGAGTGCGGGCACAGGCTGCACCCATACCCTGTGAAGCTGCCGTGATGATGGCAACCTTATTGCCGTTGGTCAGATCGTTCATGCAAAACTCCTGGTGAATTCTGGCAACATCGGTCAACCTCAGACAACATCAAAAAACCTCAGGCAGGCAACTGCAGCGACTTGTACTGGAGAAACTCTTCCAGCCCATAGCGGCCCATTTCACGGCCCAGGCCTGATTGTTTATACCCTCCGAACGGCGCTTCGATATTGAAAGCACCTCCATTGATTTCCACCTGACCGGTTTGCAAACGACGTGCAACTTTTTGCGCACGCGCTGCATCCGATGACCACACAGCCCCTGACAACCCATATGCGGTATTGTTAGCAATCGCAATCGCTTCTTCTTCATCACGGCAGGTAATGATGCACAGCACCGGGCCGAAAATTTCTTCCTGGGCAATCACACTATCGGGCGCAACGCGACCAAAAATAGTGGGCTGAACATAACAGCCGCGCTCAAGCCCCGCAGGACGATCCGGGCCACCGCACAACAGCTCGGCACCTTCCTCCATGCCTTTTTTAATCATGCCCACGACGCGATCCCGCTGTGTTGTGGACACCAACGGCCCGAGTTTGGCAGCATCCCCCATAGGGTCGCCCACCGTGAAACGAGCCGCCACCTCGGTAGCGATCTTCGCCGCTTCGGCATATCGCGTCTCGGGCACAATCAGGCGTGTGAGTGCCAGGCACGTTTGGCCAGAATTCAGAAAACAGGAGTTCACCGTTGCGCGCACGGCCGACTCAAGATCCGCATCATCCAGTACCACGGCAGCCGATTTGCCGCCCAATTCCAAGGTCACGCGCTTCATGCGCTGCGCTGCTAGCGCACCAATGCGTGCCCCGGCGCGGGTAGACCCCGTCATGGAAATTAAATTGACATCCGGATGCGTCACCAAAGCTTCGCCCGCAGTCGGCCCATAACCAGTAATCAAATTAAAAACACCTGGCGGCAAGCCTGCCTCTTGAATAATTTCAGCAAGAACAAACGCCGCCAGCGGTGCGACTTCCGATGGTTTCCAAACCACAGTGCACCCTGTGGCAAGGGCAGGACCAAGTTTCGTGGCAATCTGGAACAACGGATAATTCCACGGCGTAATGCATGCCGCCACACCGACCGCCTCTCGCAGCACTAAAGAGTTGCCCACGCGCTCTTCAAAAGCAAATTCCCGTGTGTGGCGAGCGCACACTTCAAGAATCTGGATCGGCAAACCCACCTGCATGCGACGACCCATTTTTCGCGGCATGCCGATATCTGCAGCGATGAGATCTGTCAGCGCTTCAGCACGCGCTTTCAAGCCTGTGCAAATGCGTTCGATAAAATCAGCACGCACAGCTGGCGATAGCGCGCTCCACGCGACTTGTGCATCGCGCGCTGCCAAGACAGCACGATTGACATCTGTCGCATCCGCGTCCGGTATCACGCCTAATAACTCATCCGTTGCCGGGTTAAAGACATCGATGGTGGCTGTGGCATGCGGGGTCACCCACTCGCCATTGATAAAGACTTTATTTTTGATGTGCATCGCTTATTTTTCCGGACAAATAAAAATCAGGATTTTGCCTTGATCAATCGTGTGGGGTTATAGGTCAGCACCACATCACCCTTCTGATTCACCACTTGATTCATGGTCTGCACCACGCCTCGCCCCGGTTTCGAGCTGGGGCGCACCATGATCACTTCGCACTCGACATGGATCGTATCGCCCACACAAGTAGCTGCCGGAATCTTGATCTCGGCACCCAAAAAAGCCATGCCGGTATCCTGCATGGAAGGCATCAACAAGCCTTCAGCAAACGAATAAACCAGGGCACCGGGCACGACGCGACCTTTGAGCAGCATGCCTTCGCGATCTTCAGTGTTGGTAAAGAGCTCTTCGGTAAACCAGGCCAAGTTAACAAAATTCACCAAGTCGGCCTCTGTCACCGTACGGCCACGCGTTCTGAAACGGTAGCCCAAGCTGAACTCTTCAAAATGCATGCCGCCGCCAATCAGAACATGCGTTGCTGTCATATTTTTTGTCATGAGAATATCTTTATAAAAGCTCAATGGCTATGGCCGTTGCTTCGCCACCACCGATACACAAACTTGCCACCCCACGCTTGAGACCACGCTGGCGCAACGCACCCATCAACGTCACCATGATCCGCGCCCCTGTCGAACCCACGGGATGGCCTAAGGCACAGGCCCCACCATGCACATTCATTTTGTCGTGCGAAATACCCAAGTCCCGCATCGCC
>JALRCC010000251.1 GCA_023257495.1 Rugosibacter sp.
CACCACTAGACAGCACACTCTTTCCCTACACGACGCTCTTCCGATCTTCCAGCTGAGCTTCTTTCAGCCCCTTTTGCACCTCTGGATTTTCGACTGCGCCATCCTCGACAACCAACCAACGACGGAACGCTTCGTACTCACCAGTGTCGTGATCAATTTCAACGCGGATATCAGCCTCATCATTGATACGCTTTTTAGTCGCTTGCGCGAGCGCTTGCTCCAGCGCATCAAACACTATATTTCTGGCGACATTTTTTTCGCGGGCCAAGGCATCAACCAAAAGTAACAATTCACGGCTCATAGATGGTTCTCCGACAATATTCAGAACGTTGGCACTAAACGTGCTCGATCCACGTTAGCTAGCGCAACCTCATGCAGCACACTTTCAACTCGCAGACTAAAGACTTCTGCTCCTTCTTCACCCTCTACAGCCTCGATGACACCCTTGAAGTTACGCTGATTACCTAACGGAACACGCAATTTCAGCTGAATCTCTCGGCCTGTAAAACGACGAAAATCAGCAGCCTTGGTCAATACACGATCCAATCCGGGCGAGGATACCTCCAGCCGGTCGTAATCAATGTTTTCAACCATGAAAACATGGGTCAATTGATGACTCACAGCAGAACAGTCATCCACACTGATACCCCGCGACGCCTGGTTATCCACTTCAGGATAATCAATAAAAACACGCAGCAGCCTGGCGCGTGGGCTCGATTCAACCTCCACGAGCTCAAATCCCAAGCCAATCACAGTTTTCTCAATTAAATCATTAAGATGCATCTGAACACACGCATCCGTTCGACAAATAAAAAATGGGCTAAAAAGCCCATTCTTTTCTCTCCCGAGAACGGTGCCAACTAAAGGAAGGAAATTATAGCAGAGGCCTCATTTCTCTGCAAAATCAATTCGATCGCCTGCCTCATCCATGGACGAGAAACCCAGGTCGTCAAAGCCTTCTGCGCTACGTGAAGATCGTGTAACTCCGGTTTTTTGTTCAGGCGGCAAGAGTTTTAGCAAAGCCTCGACTTCACCAGGCTCCAAGTCGCGGGACTGTCCTCGTTTCAGACGAGGCGGCAGCTGAACAGGCCCGTACCGTACTCGCATCAGGCGGCTTACGGTTAAGCCAACCGCCTCGAACATACGCCTCACCTCACGATTACGCCCTTCCGAGATTGCCACGCGATACCAGCGATTTGCACCTTCACCACCCGATTCAACCAGCAAATTAAAGCGTGCCAATCCATCCTCCAACTGCACCCCTTGGCGCAGGCGATCTAAAGCTTCTGGCGTTGCCTCACCCAAAACACGCACGGCATACTCACGCTCGATTTGATATTTTGGATGCATCATCCGCTGCGCCAAACCACCGTCGTTGGTAAATAGCAACAAACCACAGGAATTGAAATCCAACCGCCCAATGGAAATCCATCGTCCATTTCTTAAGCGAGGCAGTTTAGTGAAAACACTCGGCCGTCCCTGAGGATCATCCTTGGAAACAATCTCACCTTCGGGCTTGTGATACATCACCACACGAGGCAAACGGTGCGAAAACTTAAGCTGAACCAACTTGCCATTCAGCCGAATTTTGTCGTCCGGGTTAACCCGCTGCCCAATGTGCGCCACCTCGCCATTGACATTAACGCGCCCCGCAGTAATCCACCCCTCAATTTCTCGACGCGAGCCGTGACCGGCATCCGCCAGTGCTTTTTGCAATTTTGGCGGATCACTAAAAACAACCTGGCTACCTTTCCCGCTCTGCATTTGGGACATGCTTTTGGGCAGCCTGGTCGAATTAACCGACTTACGCGGCAGGCTGCTACGCAGCGTCTTGGGTTGTGTACCGGAAGTTCCTGTTTTTTTCATGTTGCCCTGTAGGCTAACCTCTGTTTCATCATTCTGTCGGCAATACGCTGGCACTGCGAATCACTAGTTCGGCAGTATCTTGGCCCATCACTTCACTCACTGTCTCACTGGATGAAGCAATGAATTCGGCATTCAATGTTGCCTGATCCGGCTCCGTATTCATGACACGTTCAATTTCGCCCAATGGCGGCAGCTCAGTCAAGCTGCGCAGGCCCAAGTCATCCAGAAATATTTTTGTGGTGGCATAAAGCGCGGGTCTGCCCGGCGCATCGCGATGGCCCACCACATCAATCCAGCCACGTGATTCAAGCGTTTTCAATATGTTAGGCGACACGGCCACACCGCGAACATCCTCAATATCCCCTCGTGTCACTGGCTGGCGATACGCAATAATCGACAGCGTTTCCATCACGGCACGCGAATACTTGGGTGCTTTTTCATTTTTCAACCGATCAACATAAACCTGATATTCGGGGCGAGTTTGAAAACGCCAGCCGGATGCCAGACGTACCAGTTCAATGCCACGTTCTGACCAGTCACGGCGCAAATCGTCCAGCAATATCTGCCATGTCTCGTCGTCAAATGTTTCATCGAAAAGCTTTTTCAGCTCTGACAAAGGCAAAGGTTCTACCGCAACGAGTAGGGCAGTTTCAAGGACGCGCTTGTAATCTTCAGGCTTATACAGATCCAGCATCATCCAGCCTCGGGTAAGCGGACATAGATCGGTGCCAGGGCTTCATTTTGCGTAATCTCCACCATCGCCTCGCGGGCAAGTTCGAGCATTGCAAGAAAGCTGACAACCAGTCCTGATGCGCCAAGTGTTACATCGAATAGCTGCTCAAACAACATGTAGCCACCACCTTGCAGGCGACGCAGAATGATCGTCATATGCTCACGCACCGACAATTCTTCGCGACGAATCTGGTGATGCTGATGGTTTTTTACTTGCCTCATGAGTGAAAGCCACGCCAACTGCAAATCATGCAGACTCACTTCCGGCTGACGCTCGACAACTTTATCCGCAATCCAAACCGTGACCCATTCAAAGTTTCGCCCGGCTCGGGGTAATTCTTCCAACTGAGCAGCAGCAGCTTTCATCCGCTCATACTCGACCAGACGGCGCACCAGCTCGGCACGAGGATCTTCAGCCTCGCCTTCTTCAGCCCGTGGAATGCGGGGCAGCAACATGCGCGACTTGATCTCAATCAGCATCGCGGCCATGAGCAGGTATTCGGCCGCCAGCTCGAGATTGTGTTTCCGCATGGCTTCCACATAGGCCAGATATTGCACCGTTAGCGGTGCCATCGGAATATCCAGCACATTGATATTGGCGCGACGGATCAAATACAACAATAAATCCAGCGGGCCTTCGAAAGACTCAAGAATAATTTCCAGCGCATCGGGCGGGATGTAAAGATCAGGCGGCATCTCGGCCATGACTTCGCCATAGACCTTGGGCAGATGGGGCGCGAGCAATGCATCCATAAAAGTCGGCGTTGGTGATACGGTGCCAACGCTCACTGATGCATCATTCACGGACGCCATCACGAGTAA
>JALRCC010000013.1 GCA_023257495.1 Rugosibacter sp.
GCGAGCGAACTACTGTCGATGAAATAATGATTCGTCGCCACAGCACTGACATAAAACTCGCGCAGATTTTCAGGCTTTGGCACTGCGGGCAACGTGACCTCCAGCTCCTTCCATTCAACGGCTTCCTCCGGCACGTACTCAATGCCAGAATCCGCACCGTAGCCACTTTTCCGGGCAGCCTGCGTGACTGTGCTGACACTGCATAAAGCGCCGATCACGCATAAAAGAAAAAGTTTGCGTCGCGTATCCAGTTTCGTATTCACGTGGATTGGTTATGGTAGGTTGATTACGGTGCGCGGTCCGTCAAGCACCGGCCTGCGGATGCACTCGTCTTGTTTGGTTCGGGTGCCTGGCTGGTCTGATTGACTACTGAGGATTGAGCCGCAGGTTTTTCGGCATGCCCACGAAACAACATGTGCGCAAGCTCATTCAAGGCAGCTTCATACACCCCGCGCTTGAATTCAATCACGCTATCCAGCGGAATCCAATAAGAACTCCAGCGCCAGGCGTCAAACTCCGGTCGCTCGCTAGCGCGCAGGTGCACGTCACAGTCGCGACCTGTGAGTCGCAACAAAAACCAGATCTGCTTCTGGCCGCGATAGTGACTCCGTCCTTCGCGGCGAACCCAGTGCTGCGGCACATCATAACGCAACCAGCTGCGAGTACGGCCAATGATCCGCACATGTTCAGGCTTTAAACCAACCTCCTCGTACAGCTCCCGAAACATCGCCTGTTCAGGGGTTTCGCCTTTATCAATTCCCCCTTGCGGAAACTGCCAGAAGTGCTCGCGGATACGCTTGCCCCAAAAAACCTCATTACGCTGATTGGTCAAAATGATGCCGACGTTCGGGCGATACCCTTCACGATCGAGCATGACAAAATTCCAATGATTAACTGATGCCTATTCTTTCACAATCGGGACGCGCTGGAAAGCCACCCATGCCATACCCCCCGTCTATATCGACGCATCTGGCAGGTAAAATAGCGCCCTTGTCACTTTTAACCCGTATTTATTTATGCGCGCCAGCCAGTTTTTTATTGCCACGCTCAAAGAAGCTCCTTCAGACGCCGAGATCATCAGCCATCGACTCATGCTACGTGCCGGACTCATCCGTCGCTTGGCGGGCGGTGTTTACACCTGGATGCCGATGGGACTGCGCGTGCTGCGCAAGGTCGAAGCCATCGTGAGGGAAGAGATGAACCGCGCTGGTGCGATTGAATTGCTCATGCCTGCCGTGCAGCCCTTTGAATTGTGGGAGGAATCCGGTCGCGGCCCGGGCTATGGCCCCGAGCTGTTGCGCTTCAAGGATCGTCATCAGCGTGATTTTGTCATTGGCCCGACGCACGAAGAAGTGATTACCGACATCGTACGCCGCGAGGTGAAAAGCTATCGCCAGCTGCCGCGTAACTTTTATCAGATTCAAACCAAATTCCGCGACGAAATCCGGCCACGCTTTGGTGTCATGCGCGGGCGGGAATTCCTGATGAAGGATGCCTATTCCTTCCACACCTCGTTTGCTGATCTGCAACGCGAATATCAACGCATGCACACCGCTTACACCAATATCTTCACCCGCCTTGGCTTGAAATTTCGTGCGGTGGCAGCGGATACAGGCTCCATTGGCGGCACCGGGTCGCACGAGTTCCATGTGCTGGCCGATTCAGGCGAAGATGCAATTGCCTTTTGCCCCACGTCTGACTACGCAGCGAATGTGGAACTGGCCGAAGCACTGGCACCCCAAATAGTCGGCGCTGGTGACACGGCGGCACTGGCACCATTCGAGAAAAAAGCAACACTAGGCAAGACCCAATGCGCCGATGTCGCCGAATTTCTTGGCGCGCCACTCACCCAGATGGTCAAAGCCATCGCCGTCATGGCTGGCCCCGTCAAGGAAGCTGGTCAGTTCGTCTTGTTACTGTTGCGCGGTGACCACGAGCTGAACGAAATCAAGGTGCAAAAACAGATCGGTGAATTTCGTTTTGCGCGAGACGAAGAAATCGTGGCCGCGCTGGGCTGCAAACCGGGCTACATCGGCCCGGTCGGCTTTGACGGCAGAATAGTGGCTGACCGCACAGTCGCCATGATGAGTAACTTTGTCTGCGGCGCAAATACCGAGGGCCACCATCTGACCGGCACAAACTTTGGTCGCGACTTGTCGTTGCCAGCGGAAATCATCGATATTCGCAACGTCGTCGCAGGCGATCCGTCCCCCGATGGCCAAGGCACGCTGGAGCTATGTCGCGGCATTGAAGTCGGCCATATTTTTCAGTTGCGCACCAAATATGCCGAAGCACTCAAATGCACTTTTCTGGATGAACAAGGCAAAGATCAGGTCATGGAAATGGGCTGCTATGGCATTGGCGTATCGCGCATTGTCGGCGCAGCAATCGAGCAAGGACATGACGACCGCGGCATCGTGTTTCCTGCCAACATTGCGCCTTTTAGTGTGGTCATCGTGCCCATGGCTTACGCCAAATCCGACATGGTCAAAACCGCGACGGATGCATTGTATGAGCAACTCTGTGCCGCGGGCATCGACGTGCTGCTGGATGATCGCGACGAGCGGCCCGGCTTCATGTTTGCCGATTGGGAGCTCATCGGCGTGCCGCATCGCGTTGTGGTCGGCGAGCGCGGTTTGAAAGAGGGCAAGCTCGAATACAAGGGACGCACCGACAGCGACGCAACGCTGGTGGCGGCGGACGAAATCACCCGGTTTCTGCAACAAAAACTGTGCGCCTGATTCCACTTCTGCTGCTGTTACTGGTCGGCCACGTCCGGGCTGGCGCACAGCAGTACGAGCCGTTGGCAGCCAGCGTGCAGGCCGTATTGCAGGCCTCGATTGCCGACCGCGCCGCGCCCGAACCGCAGTTTCCTTCACTCGAAGAAAAAATCAACTGGCTGGACGAAATGTCGCGCCGACTGTCGTCACGCATGCCGGATCGTGAAGATCGACTCGATTTTCTCAAGACGGTGTATTACGAAGCCAAGCGTGCCGGATTAGACCCGCAAATGGTGATCGGCTTGATTCAGGTGGAAAGCGGTTTCAGAAAATACGCCGTGTCATCCGCTGGCGCACGCGGCTACATGCAGATCATGCCCTTCTGGGTCGGGCTGATCGGCACCAAGGATAGCAACCTGTTTCACCTGCGCACCAATCTGCGCTTTGGCTGCACCATCCTGCGCCACTATCTCGACATCGAGCGCGGCAACCTGTTCCGCGCGCTGGGACGTTACAACGGCAGCCTGGGCCAGGCCAACTATCCGAACATGGTGCGCGGGGCCTGGGAGCGCCACTGGTCCTG
>JALRCC010000151.1 GCA_023257495.1 Rugosibacter sp.
CCTCACTGCTGTTGATTCTGGCCTCTTTTTGGGTGGCTGCACGATATATCAAACCTGCCCCGCCTGCGCGCATGGTGATCGGCACAGGTAGTGAAGGCGGTGCCTATCAGCGTTTTGGCGCGTTGTATGCTGATGTGCTGGCAAAGAACGGTGTCGAGCTGATCGCCAAGCCTTCTGCGGGTTCACCGGAAAATCTGCAACGCCTGCGTGACCGGAATGTGGATGTCGATGCGGCCTTCATTCAAGGCGGAACGACACTCTCCAAAAGTGATGATGATGCGCTGGTTTCGCTGGGCGAACTGTATTACGAGCCCCTGTGGATTTTCTATCGCGACGGTGTGCTCAAAGAAGGCGCTAGCCTGCTGGATCTCAAAGGCAAGCGTCTGGCAATTGGCCAGGTAGGCAGTGGCACCCAGCGTTTGGCGATGGAGATGCTCTCTGCCAATGGCATCGATGCGCAGAACACGCCCTTGGTGACAGAGAGTGGATTCGACGTGGCTGCACGTTTGCAAACCGGCGAGATTGACGCGGTATTTGTTGTCGGGCCCACACAATCAGCGCTGGTTTGGGCATTGCTTTACAGCCCCGGCGTGCATCTGCTGGATGTCACCCAGGCCGAAGCCTATACGCGTCAATTTGCTTATCTCAAACATCTGGTTTTGCCCCGTGGTGCGATTGATCTGGTGCAGAATATTCCGCCACGCGATATTCAGATGGTCTCTACAACCGCCACCCTTTTAGCGCGTGAAGAGACGCATCCGGCATTGATCTGGCTCCTGCTGCAAGCTGCCAGCGCAGTGCATGGTGAGCCCGGTGTATTTCAAAAACCAGCCGAGTTCCCCCGTGCAGAGAGAAATGGCGAATTTCCCATGGCACAGGAAGCTGTCCGCTATTACGCCAACGGGAAGCCTTTTCTGCAGCGTTATTTACCCTTCTGGGCAGCGATTCTGGCCGACCGCCTGCTGGTTTTGCTGGTTCCTATTCTGGCCGTGTTGTATCCGCTTTTCCGGTTTGCACCCGGCCTGTATGGGTGGCGTATTCGTTCGCGCATTTACCGGCGCTATGGCGAACTCAAGTTTCTTGAAAGTGAAGTTGAAGAAGCCCCGCAACGCTACACGCGCGAAGAGTGGTTGCACCAGCTCGATGAAATCGAAGCCGATGTCACCCGCATCCGCACGCCTCTGGCGTTTGCCGACATGCTCTACACTTTGCGCCAGCATACCGGCTTGGTGCGCGAGACGATCATAAAACGCACAGCGAGCTGATTCAAGGCATTGTTTTACTCGTTGTGGCTGCCGTCTCACCAGCACCGACTTTTGCCTGATGAAGGCTCCGCAGATGTGCTGACTGCCACACGGCACACGTGGCAGAAATTACTTATTTTTTGGATAGGTTTCTTCACCCAATATCCGGAGCACTGCGCCAGACAAAAACATCGATAGGGCCACGAACCAGAATGCAGTATCGATTGTGCCGCTAAAGTGCGCCGTGATACCCAACCCCAGCGCACCCACGCCATAGCCCAAGTCACGCCAGAAACGATAGATGCCGATGGCTGACCCACGCCAGTTGGGATGTGAAATGTCTGCCACGGCAGCAGATAGGTTGGGGTAGAGCAAGGCCATGCCAAAACCGGAAACCGCTGCGCAGAATGACCACCAAGCCATGCCTTCATGCCATAGCATCATGGCCACGCCTGCTCCGCAGATCCACATGCCCCCCACATTGGGTTTTTGGCGACCGATATGGTCAGACAGTTTTCCGGTGAAAAATTGCGAGCCGCCCCAGACAAAACCATAGACGCCAACAACCCAGCCAATATCGGGCAGGCTTAAGCCATGTTGATAAAGAAATACCGGATAAAACACCCAGATCAGCGCATCAGCAAATTTTTCAACCAAACCCGCCTGGCATATCGCTGCTAGGCGCTTATCGTGCCAGGACATTAGTGAGAAAACTTGCCAGGTTGTCGGTTGCGTGTTGATGCTGATTGGGTAACGCGGCAAGGCATTGTCGGAGCATACCGTGGTGTGTCTGGCGACTTCCAGCTTGGCCCAGGGCAAAGTGTCTTTGACCCACAACAAGGTGAGCATGATGGCCAGCAATATTGTGCTCATGCCGAAAATCAGCAGCCCGACACGTGCGCCTAATGCGGTTGCCAGATAGGCGGTGATGATGCCCGCTAAAGCCAATCCGACATAGCCTGCGAATTCGTTAAGGCCGATGGTCAATCCCCGCTGGTCGGATCGAGTGATATCCAGTTTGGCGGTTTGCGTCATCGACCAGGTCAGCCCCTGATTAATGCCGAGCAGCATGGTCGCTGCGACGATCCAGCCCCACGACGGCGCAAAATAAACTAGCAGGGGGATCGGCAGCGCCGTCATCCAGCCTAGCAGCAAAACCTTCTTGCGACCGATGTGCTCCGATAAACGTCCGGCAAAAAAATTGAGCGTCCCTTTGATAAAGCCGAAGGCTACGACAAAAGAAGTGAGCAGCATAAAAGAGTTCTTCGGTACGCCGAAATCAGATTCAGATAACGCAGGCACCACTGTGCGCATCATGCCGATGGTGAAACCCACCAGCATGACTTGCAGTAGCTGATGCAGAAACTGGGTAAGGTTGACGCGAATGCCGTGCTGCATAAGCATTGTTCAGGCTGCGATATTGGTGGCAACCGTCTTGTCCATCGATAGCGCCGGAAAATCAGACCGACCAATGGAACCCACGAGCAGCGTGTCACCGGTAACCACGAACCACGGTAATCCCCCGCGACGCATGTCAGTCACCAGTAGGCAAATGCTGTCGGGGCATGCCGGGGTATGCAGTGCGGCGACGTTGCCTAGGTCAAGCGATTGGCCGTCGCCCAAAGGCTCGAATGCGAATTTGACGTGGCCTTTGCTAGATTCGTGCAAGTCGTAAGGCGCGCCGACCATTTGCGTGAGTTTCCTGCCGCCGCAACCAAAGAAATAAGAAAGCGTTGCATCCTTCGTGGCCAGTTGTTTGAAAAACATCGTGCACTCCCTAATGTTTTAATCATTCTAGTAATCACTAGAATGATTAAAACACTGGTTGTTGCCAATGTCAATATGTTCTAAATTAGGTAGCATTTATACCAGCAATAAATAGAATGAGTTATGAAAGATGCTCGAGAAATTAAAGACCTGCTCTACGAGCAGGTGGCGCGGATTGGCAAGATATTCTCCAGCGCAAAGCGATTGGAGCTGATTGAGCTGCTCTGCCAGGGCGAGAAAACAGTGGATGCGTTGGCTCGCGAAGCTACCATTAGCGTGAAACTGGCTAGCTCGCACTTGCGCGAATTGCGCATGTCTCAGTTGGTTGAGACTGAACGACGGGGAAAGAACATCGTTTACCGCTTGGCCAACAAGGCCGTTGCGGACTTATGGGTACAGATTCATACCTTGGCAGAAGACCGGTTGGTCGAGTTGCAGCTAGTATTGCAGAGGATCGCTGCTCAACCCGGTGACCTGGTGCCAAGTGACCGGGAAAGCCTGATGAAGGCAGCTCGCAAGGGTGAGTTGGTGCTGCTGGATGTGAGGCCAGCCGAAGAGTATCTGGCAGGACATTTGCCTTTTGCGAGGTCAATACCGTTGAACGAGTTACGCCAGCGCTTGGCCGAGTTGCCCAAAGATCGTTCGATTATTGCGTATTGTCGCGGCCCCTATTGCCTGATGGCGAAGGATGCCGTCGAACTTCTTAAGCAGCGTGGGTACAGCACAATGTATCTGCGCAAGGGTGTTGCTGAATGGGCATCTGCAAGCAAACCGTCATAGTTTTGCAAGATCGCTCTGGACTCCCGCTCTGGATTCCACATGTATCCAGTATGCCGCGCTCGCCTGAGGTACATTGATTACGAATTCTGGTATTGATGCCGATCCTGATACCTTGACACTGCCGTCTCACCAGCGCCGACTTTTTATAGTCGGCGTATTTTTTCCAGCAGTGCCGTGGTGGATTTTTGATGAATGAACGGGATGGAATGTACGCTGCCGCCCCAGTCGGTGACTTCGCGGTAGCCGACGATTTTCTCGATCGGCCAGTCGCCACCTTTGACTAACACGTCCGGATGGCAATCGAGGATGCGCGCCAGCGGCGTATCCTCATCGAACCAGGTCACCAGCGAGACGCATTCGAGTGCGGCGAGTAGCGCCATGCGGTCGTCCAGGGTATTGATCGGTCGCTCCTCACCTTTGCCCAGGCGTTTGACCGAAGCATCGGTGTTGACCGCGACAATCAGACTGGCACCCAGGCTGCGGGCCTGGGCGAGGTAAGTGACATGGCCGCGATGCAGAATGTCAAAGCAGCCATTAGTAAATACCAGAGGATGCGGCAGGCTGGCCACACGCTGTGACAGCTCGGCGGGTGGAACGATCTTGGCTTCGAATGCAGCAGCGTTCATCAGCGCTGATCGGTGTTATTACTCTGGGTCGTGCTTTGTTTCGCTTGCCCATCAATCGTGCGTGCTTGTTCAGGGCTGATGATTTCAAAGACGCGAACGACTTTTTGCACGCCGCCCGTGGTGCGTGCAATGACGGCAGCGGCATCGGCTTCGGTTTGTGTCACTATCCCCAGCAGAAAGACCACCCCCGCTTCGGTCACCACTTTGACGTGATGCGCCGAAAACTGTTTGGCATCCACAAAGCGGGCTTTGACCTTGGAGGTCAAATACGTATCGTTGCTGCGTCCACCCAGAGAAGAGGCTCCGGCAATGGCCAGTTCGTTGGAGATGGATTTGACGTTAGGCACGCCACTGATCAGCTTTTCGATCGAGGCTTTTGCCTCGGCGCTAGAGGCTTCGCCGGTAAGCAGCACCATGCGGTTATAGCTGGTGACATTGACATGTTCCTTGGAGCCATAATTTTCACGCAGGCGATTATTGGCGCGCAACTCAATGCCTTCATCCGTCACATAGGTTTCAGAGGCACGGCGGTCGCTGATCAACAGTGCTCCCGCGCCCATGCCCACGGCGGCAACACCGAAGCAGCCAGAAATAAACGGGATCGAGGCAGCGATCAAGGCATAACCGCGCAAGCGGTTGGTGAGGTTTCGCAGAGGGTGAACAGTGTTCATTGAAGATCTCCAAGAATCAGTGCGTCGATACCGTCGCACAGGCAGTGAATGGTGAGCAGATGGCATTCCTGAATGCGAGCTGTGCGTTCGACAGGCACGCACAGATGAATATCGTCGGCAGATAGCAGCGCATTGATTTTGCCGCCGTTGCGGCCAGTTAAGGCAACCACGCGAACGCCCAGCGCATGGGCGACATGGATCGCTTCGATCACATTGGGCGAATTGCCCGAGGTCGAGATTGCCAGCAGCACATCCCCTTTTTTGCCGAGTGCCTGGATCTGCTTGGCAAAAACATCTTCATAGCGGTAGTCATTGGCAATCGAGGTGAGCGTTGATGTGTCGGTGGTCAGGGCAATCGCTGCAAGTGGCGGACGTTCTTTCTCAAACCGGTTGAGCAGTTCGGCAGCAAAATGTTGTGAATCAGCTGCTGAGCCGCCATTGCCGCAGGCCATCACCTTGCCACCCGATTGCAGGCATTGCGTCATCAGGCACACGGCACGCTCAATGGGGGCAGCCATGGTGTCAAGCGCTTGTTGTTTGGCCTGCAGACTATCGTGAAACTGTTGTTGAATTCGCTGAAGTAGAGGCATAGTGGGTTCAATAAAAAAACGGGGAAAATTGCCTGGACGAGATTATAAGAGTAGCAGGCTCCGGCTTGGCGTTTGGGTGGAATAACGGGTGAATCAGGGGCGAAAAGATCCTTGTCTCTTGGTCACAGTAAGGGTTACAACATAAGGGTTACAACACAACGCGGTTACAACACAACAAACACGTCGACCAGAAAACGGTGCCAAGGGTTCCGTGCCTGGCGTAATTTGGCAATTCGCGCATCGACGCGCTCGCCAGCATCCATCGCGGCAGCAACCGCCTGATTTTGCGCACGCGGCAGATAACCCAGCTTTTGTCCCTGCCATTCCACGCGTACTGCATTCGCATCGTGCGCGTTGTCTGGCTCGCGGATGAGAGAGAGGGCATCGCCTTCGCGTAGCTTGTCCCATAGCACCTCACCGGCATAATAACGAAAACCAGCCAAAGGCGAGCTTTGCACGAGAATGCGCATCTCGCCTGCCAGCGCGGTCAGACTGGCCAGGGCAAAAAGAAAAACTGAAAGAAATTTAATCAGCCGTGAAGGCATCGCGTACCCATTCCAGATGGCCATCGTCAATCAGCACGCAGTCAAAGCGGCACGGGGTGTCATGCTGGTGATGGCGGGTAAGCCAGTGCTGCGCTGCGAGAATCAGGCGGCGCTGTTTGGCGGGCGTGATGCTTGCCGCTGCCCCCCCATAAAACGCGCCATCCCCTGCGCTTTTCTTGTGGTTGCGTAACCGTACTTCAACAAACACGATGACATCCGCTGCGCGGCAGATCAGGTCAAGCTCGCCGCCACGCACGCGAAAGTTACGCTCAAGTACAGTCAAGCCTTGTCGTTCAAGATAGTCTGCTGCTAGGGCTTCGCCAGTGGCGCCTGTTTTTTGCTGGCTCGTCATAGAATGCGTGGCATGAATCAAAACCCTGTGGTCCCGGTGGCAAATTCGCCGTCCTTATCCTTGGCATCTGCATTGTATGTCGTTGCCACGCCGATCGGAAATTTGGGCGATATCACCCTGCGTGCGCTGGAAACCTTGCGCAGTGTTGATCTCGTTGCCTGTGAAGATACGCGTCATGCCAGGCATTTGCTGGATCATCATGGCCTGCGTGTGCCCACGCTGGCCTTGCATCAGCATAACGAGAACGAAGCCGCCGAAAAACTGATTCGTCTATTGGGTGAGGGAGGGCGCGTTGCCTTGATTTCGGATGCCGGCACGCCCGGGGTGTCCGACCCTGGTGCGCGCACGGTTGCCGCTGTGCATGCAGCGGGTTTTCGCGTGGTGCCCTTGCCAGGCGCGAATGCCGCGATTGCGGCGTTATCTGCTGCCGGATTGCTGGATGAGCGGTTTTTGTTTGTCGGATTTTTGCCTGCAAAAGTCGGCGCTCGCAAGACGGCGATTACAGCGCTGGCCGCCGTGGATGCAGCGCTGGTGTTTTACGAAGCACCGCATCGCGTGCTGGAAACGGTGCGTGACTTGGCCGAAGTACTGCAACCTCAGCGCGAAATCATCATCGCGCGCGAACTGACTAAAATGTTTGAACAAATCCAGCGCCTGCCCCTGCCGCAAGCACTCGCTTGGCTGGAGGCGGATGCCAATCACCAGCGCGGCGAATTTGTGCTGATCGTCTCAGCCCCGCCGCTACGCAATAGCAGCGAACTAGAAGCCGAAACAGAGCGGGTGCTGGCTGCGCTGCTGGCTGAATTGCCGGTGAAGCAAGCCGTCAAACTCGCGACTGAAATTACCGGTCAGCCAAAAAATGCGCTGTATGCTCGTGCGCTGGTTATGAAATCCGACTCTCAATCATTGAAATAAAAATATGGATATCTTGACTTTTACCCGCCCTGACGACTGGCATCTGCATCTGCGTGATGGTGCGGCGTTAGCTGCCGTGCTGCCCGACACCGCGCGGCGCTTTGCCCGCGCGATTGTCATGCCTAACCTCAAGCCGCCGGTGACCACCGTGGCGCTCGCTACCGCCTATCGTCAGCGCATCCTGACCGCGTTGCCAGCGGGGATGAATTTCACGCCATTGATGACGTTGTACTTGACGGACAACACGCCGCCGGACGAGATTTCTGCTGCAGAAGCGAGCGGCTTTGTGCACGCGGTGAAGTACTACCCGGCAGGTGCGACGACCAATTCGGATGCCGGTGTGACCGATCTGAACAAATGCGCGGCCACCTTTGCGCGGATGGAAAAGCTTGGCATGCCTTTGCTGGTGCATGGCGAAGTGACCGACCCGGCCGTGGATATTTTTGACCGCGAGGCGGTGTTCATCGACACCGTGCTGACTCCGCTGTTGCGTGATTTCCCTGCGTTGAAAGTGGTGCTGGAACACATTACGACGGCGAACGGCGCGCAGTTTGTACGCGAGTCGGGCGCGCACGTCGCGGCGACGATTACCGCGCATCACCTGCTGCTCAACCGCAATGCCATGTTTTCCGGCGGCATGCGCCCGCATCATTATTGTTTGCCGGTGCTGAAGCGCGAAAGCCATCGCCAGGCGCTGGTGGCGGCAGCGATCTCCGGCAGCCAGAAATTTTTTCTCGGCACGGATTCCGCCCCGCATGGACAGAGCACGAAAGAAGCCGCCTGTGGTTGCGCCGGGTGTTATACCGCGCATGCTGGCATTGAGCTGTATGCCGAAGCCTTCGCGGCGGCGGGTGCGCTGGATAAGCTGGAAGCCTTCGCCAGTTTTCATGGGGCAGATTTTTACGGTTTGCCACGGAACACTGAAAAAATCACGCTGTTGCGCGAGCCAGTGATGATGCCTGCGAGTTTGCCTTATCTGCCGAACGATGCGCTGGTGCCTTTGCGTGCAGGCGAGACAGTCGCCTGGCGTCTGGCGGATACAAGCTATTAACTAACGTCGAGGCAAGACGTTGCTGCGGCTGCATCCGTTGTCGAATTTTCTTCAGCCCTGGTTTGCCGGTGGTGACCCCACCCGGGCGCAGCTGAATGAAGCAGCGCGGCGACAAGGCACGCAGGGTGGGGGCGGTATGCCGTTGCAGTTCTTGCCGCCTGTTGCCGATGATCGGCATTATGAAGAGCGAATTTTCAGTTCAGGCATTGTGGCGACACGTGACAATAACGCCCATGATTTATTCAATGCGCTGATCTGGTTGACCTTTCCGCAAACCAAGGCAATGCTCAATCGGCGGCATGTATGGGCATTGCGCGAACAGGGAAGTGCCGTGCGCGGGTCGTTACGCGATGCGCTGACACAGTTTGATGAATGCGGCGTGATTGTCGCGGGCACATGCCCTGAACTATGGGAAGCCATAGTCGCGCATCGCTGGCATGAGGTATTTGTGATGCGACGCGCAGCGCTTTGCCGCACGACGCGGTTCATTGTTTTTGGTCATGCCAGCCATGAGGCGCTCATCTCGCCCTTCAACGGCTTATGCGGCAAGGCCGTATTTCTGCCGCTGACAGAGTCGTTGCTTGCGACATTCGATCAGACTGGCACTGCAATCGTGGATGAGCTGCTGGCGCACCGTCTTGCCAGCGCCGACTTTTCTCCACGCGATTGGCAACCCCTGCCACTCCTCGGCATTCCCGGTGCCACGCCGGAAAACGAAGTCGCTGCCTATTACGCCGACACGCGCCAGTTTCGTCCAGCGCGTACAATGCCTGCGGGAAGTTCGCCAGGCAGCCGCTGGATGCCAACGCAAATGCGGCATCTGGAGGAAAGTCCGGGCCCCATAGAGCAGGATGCCGGTTAACGGCCGGGCACCGTGAGGTGACAGACAGTGCAACAGAAAGATACCGCCCAAGTTCGCAAGAACCGGCAAGGGTGAAATGGTGGGGTAAGAGCCCACCGCGGACGTGGTAACACGGACGGCATGGCAAACCTCATCCGGGGCAAGGCCAAATAGGGGAGCATTGGCGTGGCTCGCGTCGCTCCCGGGTAGGCTGCTAGAGGCTGTTGGTAACAGCGGTCCCAGAGGAATGGCTGCCCACGACAGAACCCGGCTTATCGGCGAACTTCCCACCCGGTGCCGGGGTTCAC
>JALRCC010000052.1 GCA_023257495.1 Rugosibacter sp.
GCGCCGACCAGAATTTCGCCATCGTCTGCATAAGCGACGATAGACGGCGTGGTGCGCGCGCCTTCGGCGTTTTCGATGACTTTAGGCTTGCCGCCTTCCATGATAGAGACGCAGGAGTTGGTAGTGCCTAAGTCAATACCGATAATTTTTCCCATGATTTTTCCTTTTATTAAAGTGTGAATAAGTTTTGAACTGGTTTATTTATAGGGTTGCCGGACGAAAATTCAAGTCTGGGCAGCCTGTTTTTTATTTGGGTTTGGAGACAATCACCAAAGCCGGACGAATAATCCGGTCATGTAGCGCGTAGCCTTTTTGCAGCACCGAGACTACATGGTTGGGTTCGATTTCGGCGTCAATCTGGCTGATGGCCTGATGCTTGTGCGGATCAAACTTTTCACCCACGGGGTTGATGTCCAGCAAGCTGGACTTTTCAAACGCGCTGGTCAGTTGCTTCAACGTGAGCTCAACACCTGCTTTCATGTTTTCTGCGCTTTGATTTTCATTGGTCAGGGCCGCTTCCAGGCTGTCTTTGACAGCAACCAGCTCGGTAGCAAACTTTTCCACCGCGAATTTACCGGCGCGGGCAACATCTTCCAGGGCGCGACGGCGAACATTCTCGGTTTCCGCCTTGGCGCGCAGCCAGGCGTCATGGTGTTCGGCTGCGTTAAGTTCCGCCTGACGCAGCAATTCTTCGGTGCTGGGCAGGGTATCGGTGTTGGCCGTAGCGGCATTGTTGGTGTCGTCTGCAAAAGTCGGCGCTGGTGAGACGCCGCTTGCATCGATTGTCTCGATAGGCGCGTCCGGGTTGTTCGTTGGTGTGTCCTGCATGGGGGTCTCCTGACTAAACTTGGGGCTATGTGGGGCTGAATAATGATCTTTCAAGCCCTGTCCACACTTTTAATGTGCGGTTGATGCGCAGAAAGCCCGCCATTTTAGCGGGTTGAGCATAGTTTTCACACTCTTGGAGAGATCTTTAGGAGTAAGATCTTGCTAATTGATATTCTGAATATGCGAAGCTAAAAAAATTCTTTTAAAGAATAGGGGGATTTGATATGAATGATCGCCACGAGATAAGCGCGCCTGCACCCACTGCAACAAGGGCACCGCTACAGCCAGGGGAAAAGACATCTGCAGGTTTGTCGCCAGAAGACATTGCCGCACGTATTGTGGATGTGCCGGGTGAGACTTTCAAGGTGCATCGTTCGGTGTATACCGATCCGGAACTGTTCGAGCTAGAGATCAAGCATGTGTGGGAGGCAACGTGGGTCTATATCGGGCATGAGAGCCAGATACCCAATGCGCATGATTTTGTGACCACGGTGATCGGTCGTCAGCCGGTCATCATCAGTCGGGGCGCTGATGGGCAATTGCGGGGTTTCATTAATGCCTGCTCGCATCGTGGGGCGATGGTGGCGCGCAAAGACAAGGGTAATGCCAAACGCTGGGTTTGCCCCTATCACGGTTGGGTTTACAACAACCAGGGCGAGTTGCTGGACGTGAAGGACGAAGCTTCAGGAGCTTATCCTGATCACTGGCAAAAGCAGGATCATGGTTTGACGCCATTGCCCCATGTGGCTAGCTATCATGGCTTTATTTTTGCCAGCCTTAACCCGGATGTGCCTGACATCAAAACGCATCTTGCAGGCGCTGCACCATTTCTTGAGCTGTTTGCGAATCAGTCAGAGCAGGGGCTTGAAGTCTTGCGCGGACACTCGGTATACACCCATCGCGGCAATTGGAAAATGCAGGCAGAAAACGGGGTAGATGGTTATCACGTGGATATTGTCCATGCGTCCTATTTTCGTTTGGCGAAGTTGCGCGCTCAGCAGGCAGCTGAAGCCGCAGCTGCTAAAGAAGGAACCAGCAGTGACGATAAAGTGAAGGCGATTCAGGTAAGCCTGGGTAATGTTGGCAATGGCAATTACGATCTGGGTAATGGCCATGTGATGATCTGGATTGATGTCCCCAATTTTCGCGATCGTGCGCTGGGCATGAATTACGATGCGCTGGAAGCACGTGTCGGGCCACTGCAGGCGACCTGGATGGCCAAGCGCCTGCGCCAGGTACTGATCTATCCCAATGTGATTTTGTTCGATGGCATTTCGACCCAGCTGCGTTCCTGGCGACCGATTGCGCCGGACCAGACAGAAGTGCATGCCTATTGTGTTGCGCCCAAAGGTGAATCAGCTGCCGCGCGTGAGCGTCGCGTGCGGCAATATGAAGATTTTTATGGTGCCAGTGGCATTGCCACGCCGGATGATCTGACCGAATTCGACGCTTGCCAGAATGGCTATAACGCAGCGCGTAGCGCGCCATGGCAAGATTTTGATCGGGGCATGAAACGGCGAGTCATGGGGGCGGATGCGTTAGCGCAAGAGCTGGGGTTTATGCCCGATGTCAGTGCGTCGAATGTGGCTGATGAGACGCTGTATCACGGCGAATATCGCCAGTGGCTGAAGTTGCTCACGGAAGGAATGCGCCGCGAGGAGGGCGATAAAAATGCAGGTTGAATACCAAATGAAGGAAGCAATCAACGAGTTATTACTGGAAGAAGCCGATTGTCTGGATGAGCGGCGCTGGCGCGACTGGCTGGCGTTGTATGAAGAAGATGCCGTCTATTGGGTACCTTCATGGGATGATGACCATGTATTGATTGATGATCCGCAGAGCGAGATCTCGCTGATTTATTGCGGGAATCGCGCCCGCATGGAAGATCGGGTATGGCGGATTGAGTCCAGATTATCGTCGTCTTTGTTGCGGTTGCCCCGTACGCGCCATTTGGTGACGAATGTGCGCGTGCGCTCGGTTGATGCGACCGAGGTG